>CAZSNX010000334.1:0-5363 GCA_964607945.1 uncultured Candidatus Obscuribacterales bacterium | reverse complement strand
GATCCTAATCGTCGACGATGAAGTCGACATTGCCAGCTCGATACAGTACGTTCTTAGACAGGAAGGCTTTCAGACGCTACTGGCTCATGACGGGCTAAAAGCGATGGAATTGGTAACAGGCGAAAAGCCCGATTTGATCATCCTGGATCTCATGATGCCCGGGCTCGACGGCTACGAAGTCTGCCGCCGTGTGCGCTCGACCGATCAAAAAACACCGATTTTAATGCTAACCGCCCGGACATCTGAAATCGACACGGTTGTTGGTCTAGAACTTGGTGCCAATGACTACATACCGAAACCGGTGAGATTGCGCGAGCTAGTTGCGCGGGTGAAAGCCAACTTGCGAGTGACTCCCGGAACTCCAACCCAGACAATACGAACGATTCGCAGCGGAGCACTTTTCATCGACCTGGACAGCCGAACAGTAAAGGCTGACGGACAGGCAATCGATCTTACTTTCAAAGAATTTGAGCTGTTGGTTGCTCTTGCAAAGCAGCCCAATCGAGTTTTCACGAGAGACCAGTTGTTCGCTCAGGTGTGGGGATCCGATTTCTTGGGTGAGAGCAGAACCGTTGATGTTCACATCCGGTATTTGCGGGAAAAATTGGAGTCCGATCCCAGCCATCCCAAGCACATCATGACGGTGCGTGGAGTCGGCTACCGGCTGCAATGGGATTAGCCAAACAACTGCAATTTTTGGACAAATACCCGCTCGTAGTTTCCCCCCTTAGTACCGCGGGTGCAGCGTTTCAGGAAACAGCGTGCGTAGTTCTCCCAGTGACAGTCCAGACCCGTTAACCTAGACTCAAACTCGCACAACTGACTCCCCAGTACCGACAGCTTCGTGCTGTGCATGGCTATCACCCTTAGCCGGTCATCCCTGTGCAAACGAGCCGTTGGACGATACTGGTCGAAGCAATTCGGCCGGCAGTGGGAACCTCAATGAAACTATCGGCGATCTTTGTAAGCGTCAACATCATGGCAGCGCTACCCGTCGCAGCCAGTGCAGCGGAAGAAGCGGTTAGCGATAAGGCTGAATGGCTTAAGCAAAACCTCGCAGCGCTCGACCAAACCAAGAAGTCCGAACGTTGTAAATTTTCCCTTTCCGATCCCAACGTCGGGTCAAGAGCTCGCACCGGGCGGCTTCGTCCGTTCGTCGCCAATCGCAAACTGCTGTCGAAAAGAGACATGGAAATGGCCTTGATCGCGCAGCAAGCCAGGATGGACGAACGCAATCTCGCCACCAGCATGATGGCGCAACAACCGGCTCCGCTTGCCGGACAGGTCTCTGCCTTTGGCAACCAAAACGAACAAAGCGCTTACGCACAGATTCCATCTGGTCTGTCCTGCCAGTACGAAAAGGTCAACCGCAAAGGCAGACCGGCTCAACGAGCAATCCCCGGACAGGTGCCATCGCTGCCGGGGCAAGTCGCCTTCTTGCAATCGCAAGCGCCAGCTATTCCTCGCATTCCGGAGCCGCCGATCGAAAGGATAGTGGAGCAGCCAAGCCGGGCGCGGGCAAACAATATGTTCGGTCAGCAGCTGAAGCCGGGCGAGCACATGGTTCGCCAAACCGGGGCGCTGATCGTGCAAACACCCTCGCTTACAGCCGATGAGCAACAAATGTACGATGAGCTGATGCAGATGAAGCAGCAAAATGGCATTCAACATTTTGCCGCCAATGTCGAGCAGCGGACTCAATCCACTCCAATGTTTCAGCCAGCTATCATCGCCGCGCCGCCACGCCAAGATCCTGGTCCGCCGCCGTTTCCACTCAATATGCTGCCGGAAGGAGCACTGAAGGAGCTGGTCGGACACAGGCGCCCGCACACGAATGCACCGCCGGCCTACTTCGGCTCCTGGCATCGCCCGGTTTCATTGAGCAACCTGCCTGAATGCGGGTTTCACAGCAATATTTCACACAAAGTCTCCGGTAAGTACTTCCCTCACTATGCGCCTGGGGCGCGCCGGGCATATCACATGCCGCAACATCCCACCAAAAAACGGAAGATCGACTATCCGTCCGTCGCATATAGCCAACCGGAAGTGTTGCTTTATCCGCCTTACAGTCGTTAGGCAAACAGCGAGACTTTCAGCAGTCCCTTCGTCGTTTCTCCTCTGTCGAAAAATCCAGGCTGCCGGATAGATACCGTCAGCCCGCTATGATTCCTGCAAAATTATAAGGACCGCGGGTAAATCAGTTGAAGAATGGAAGTCCACCGTGACGTCCGTTTGAAATGATAGTGTTAAGGACAGTCAGGGCTGAAAACCGAGGGCACGAATGGGAGACAAGTTCCCACACATGAAAGAGCTGCAGGCGCAGATTGAGCGCGCCGGAGAACGCGGCTGGAAGGCGATGCAAGCATCAAATCCCAGTGCGGCGGAAACAGCTTACTTGGATGCGCTCGCGGCGGCCAGAGCCCTCGAAGACACTGGTGCTGAAGCTGTTTTTCTAAGTTATCTGGCGATCGCTCGCCAGCACTTAGGTAAGCGTAAGGAAGCCACGGAAGACCTGCAAGCTTGCCTGGAAATCGCAATCGCCAATGGTTTCGACAAGATCAAATCTCATGCCAGCCTGCTGCTTGGCGAACAAGACCGCGAAGCCGGTTCGAGCGAGACGGCCATTCAGCATTTCTTGCGAGCGCTGGAGGCTTCGCTAGCCTGTCAAGACGAAGTGGGCGTAGAGATGTCTTTTGGCAACCTCGGACTGGTCTATCTCGAAAAGGGCTGGGCCGAGCAGGCATCCGAGTGCTTTCGGCAGGCACTTGAGCGAGGCGAGAACAGCCCAAATCGAGCAGCCTGGCAAGGGAGTCTAGGCCAATGCCTGGCGGAACTCGGGCAATTCGAACAAGCGCTCAACTATTACCATAAAGCCTTCGAAGACTCAAAAGTATCCGGCAATACAGTTGCCCAATCGATCTGCCGCGGCAGTGAAGGCAACGCTCATTTCGAACTTGGCGACTACGAGCGGGCAGCGGTCTGCTACGAAGAGGCGCTCGAACTCTCGAAGCACACACAGGATGCGGCGCGAGCCGGCATCTGGCTCGGCAACATGAGCAACGCCTTTCGCCGCCTAGGCGAGCATGACAAAGCAATAGCCGCCTGCGAGGAAGCCCTGGAAGTTGCCAGGCAGCTTGCCGATACGCACTCAGAAGCGGCACACCTCGACAGCCTTGGCGAGTGCTACCAAAGCGCCGGAGACCTGCCCAAAGCGATGGAAAGTTACGAGCAGGCGCTCAAACTCAGCCAAAGCATTGAAGACCGACAAGGTCAGCGCATCTATCTTTCCAATCTCGGTCGTGTTCATCAGCGTTTGGGACAGTTAGAGCCTGCATTCGATCATTTAAGTCGAGCGATAGACCTCTTCGACGAACAGCGATCGCGTATCAAGTCCGACGATTTGAAAACCACATTTGCTGCGCGCGGGCAGGACCTTTATCGTGACATGGTCAACGTTTGTTTGGCGATGGGAAGACGGGTTGAGGCACTAGAATATGTCGGCAGAGCCAAATCGCGTGCGATCCTCGATCTGTTGAGCAATTCGCCGATTGATGTTTCAGAGTTGATGCGAGGAGAAGACGAATCGCTAAATAAACTCGTCACCAAAGAGGCACAGCTGCGCAATCAAATCGCCCGCCTGGAGAAACTGTTCTGGCAAGGTCCGGCTCCGGAATCCGGCAGCCGGGGCGCCGTAATGAGTCCTGAAGACACAAACAGCATATATACGGAATGGCGAGAAACAGTCAATCAACTTCGCAGGCGTCATCCTAACTATGCAAGTTTGATAGCAGTCGAAACACTCAGCTTCGGCGAGATAAAGTCGCTCTGGGAAAGTTCCAAAGACAGCAAGCGCACCAGCCGCAAAGCGCTGCTCGACGATAACGTGGCGATCATTGAATACTATTGGACAGACAGCTACTTCATGGCGGCGGTAATCTCGAAAGATTGCAGCGAACCGGCGATTCATCTAATTAAAGACGCAGACCAATTGTCCGCCTTGCGGGCTGATTTGGCCGACTTTCTTGTGATGTCCTCGACCGAAGGTTGGGATGTACCGCTATCGCTTTGCAAACGCCTGTACAACAGCTTAGTTGCACCACTAGTAGAGTCACTGCCGGAGCCGGTGGACCGGTTGATTCTCGTACCTCATGGAACGCTCTACCGCCTGCCATTCAGCGCTCTGCACGATGGCAAACAGTTTTTGATCGAAAGGTACTCCCTAAGCTACCTGCCGACAACCAGCTTGATACCAGTACTGGCTCGCACCCGCTCGCAAATCGAGTCCGCATCGAAACCCAAGTACCTTGTTTCGGCAATCAGCGATTATTCCGCCACTCGCAAAGATGGACTGGTGCTGAGCTCAAGACTGCGATCGGCAGCCGGACTCGAAGACCTCAGGCATACGATGGAAGAAGCGCAGACCGTACTGGATGTGGGTTCTCGCAACGATGTCGAAGCCAAGCTGCTGACCAATCAGGAGGTCAAAGACTCGCTGCCATCATTGTTCAGTGAGTATCCGGTTATCCATTTCGCCGGACACGCGGTGTTCAACCCGGAGGAACCTTTAGCCTCAGGACTGGTGCTTTCCGATGGCAGCATACTTACCGCCGGCGCTATCCTGCAAGGCAATCTGCTCAGAACTCATTGCGGCAAACTGCTCGTGCTTTCAGCCTGTCAGACCGGCGTCAACATGGTAACTCCGGGCGGCGAAATACTTGGTCTGGCCAGAGCTCTCATGTACGCCGGAATGCCAAATCTGCTGCTTAGCCTGTGGGAAGTCGCAGATCGCTCAACATCTGAGCTCATGAAAGACTTTCATCAATCCTGGCAGGCAGGTAAGACATCAGTAGCACAGGCGCTGCAGGATGCTCAACGCAAGGCCGCGGCAGAGAAACAGCCGATCCATGCCTGGGCGCCCTTTATTCACCTGGGCATAGACTGAGCACAGCTATTCACCTGGGCACCGACCGCGCCCAGCTCGCGGAACTCTACATCCAGCCAAGCGTCAGGCAGTTGATTTGAACCAATCGGCAAGCCCGACCTGGTCCAAATCGGTTATATTTACTCAGGACAATGTGCCAATTTGGTCACCGGAGGACAGTCATGGCTGGCAAGCAATTTTCTTCAACAATGATCGCAGCCCTTCTCGGATTGGCCAGCATGATACTGCCGGCAGTGCAGGCTGAGGAGTCGCAGGCTCAGGCAGCCAGAGATCCAGTCGCCAGATACGTCGAAGCAGGCGCGTCGCCAGAGCAGGTAAAGAAGATCCGCGAGTTGGGCAAGGAGTTCGACGAACATTCGAAAGTTCGATGGCAGCTCCTAATGAATCTGCAAAAGCAAATGCGTGAGTTTTCACTGGAAGC
>CAZSNX010000333.1:0-5369 GCA_964607945.1 uncultured Candidatus Obscuribacterales bacterium | reverse complement strand
CCATGCAATCCAGCTGCATCAAAAGACGCCTTTTTCAATCATGCATGCACACGATTGGATGGTGACCGATGCCAGCTGGGTGATGAAAGCCGGATTCGGAATTCCGCTGGTAGCCACCATTCACGCCACCGAAGCCGGCCGCATGCACGGCATCCACAACGATCTTCAACGTTACATCCACCAATTGGAATGGCGGCTGACTTTCGAAGCATGGGAAGTAATTGTCAACAGCCACCACATGCACGCGGAATTGCAGCATTCTTTCGGTCTACCGCCCGACAAGATGGTGATCATCCCCAATGGCACGAATCCCGAATTGTTCGACTTCGATTTCGACAAAGCGCCGACTCGCTCCTATTTCGCCGCACCACACGAAAAGATCATTTTATATGTCGGTCGAATGGTTCACGAGAAAGGCGTGCAAGTCCTGTTGGACGCCGCACCAAAAGTACTGGGCGGTTATCACGACGTGCGTTTTTTGATGGTGGGCACCGGCGGCTATCTAGATGATTTACGGCGACAGGCTGATTATCTTGGCATCAGCGACCGCGTCAACTTCCTGGGCTATGTCAGCGACCAAGATCTGCGCCGGCTTTACAAGATGTCGGATGTAGTTTGCATTCCCAGTCTCTATGAACCGTTCGGGATCGTCGCGCTTGAAGGAATGGCAGCCGGAGTTCCGGTTGTCACCTCCGACACAGGCGGGCTGACCGATTTCGTCGAGCACATGGTAACCGGAATTACCACTTACACCGGAGATTCCGGCAGCCTGGCAGGCGGCTTGCTGGAAGTCCTGAAGAATCATCAACTGGCCGAGCGGCTGCGCTCGGACGCCTACGAGAAGGTACGCACCATCTACAACTGGAAGGTACTGGCTAAGCGCACTCTGGAAGTTTACGACAAAGTGATGTCCGAAGCATCCAGACTCGGTCCGGAGGGAATCTCGTCCAGACCGTCCGTGCCGCTTCTGAAGGCAGCACCAACAGCGGTGCCGATCTTGAACCCCAGCTCTGCAAGCGATCGCTCTTAATAGGAGATAGCGAATTATGAAGGCGGTTATCATGGCCGGCGGCTCCGGCACTCGATTGAGACCACTAACAAGCCATCTTCCCAAACCGATGGTGCCAGTGGTCAATAAGCCGATGGCCGAGCATATTGTCGATCTCTTGAAGACACACAGTCTAAAAGACATTATTTTCACGCTGCACTATCTCCCGCAGGCAATCGAAGAGTACTTCGGAGATGGTACCGAATTCGGTGCAAACATTAAGTACTCCACAGAAGAAGGAAAACCACTCGGCACCGCCGGCTGCGTCAAGGCGGTTCAAGACGAGCTCGACTCGACATTCCTGGTCATCTCCGGCGACTGCCTGACCGACATCGACCTGACCGAGGCAATCAAGTTTCACAAAGAGCGCAAATCGAAAGCGACGATTGTGCTAAAACGAGTCGAGAATCCGCTCGACTACGGTGTTGTGATTACCGACGCCGACGGCAGGATTCAGCGATTTGTGGAAAAGCCGAGCGCCAGCGAAATTTTTTCCGACACCGTCAATACCGGCATTTATATTCTCGAACCGGAAGTAATGCTCTATGTAATTATGGGGCGCGAGCAGGACTTTTCCAACGATCTCTTTCCGCTGCTTCTGTTGCGCAATGAGCCGCTTTACGGATATGTGGCTGACGGTTACTGGTGCGATATCGGCAACTTGCAAGTCTACCGCCAGGCTCACAGCGATGTGCTCGACGGCAAAGTGAAGATCGATCTTGGCATACCGCAGGTCGAGCCGGGTATCTGGCTAGGCGAAGGCACGCAGATCAGCCCGACTGCGAAGCTGGAGCCGCCTGTGCTAATCGGCAACAATTGCCGGATCGGAGCGGACACCGTAATCGGACCGCACACGGTCATCGGTGACCACGTAGTTATCCAGGAGAAAGTCTCTCTCAAACAACCGGTAATCTGGTCCAACTCATACATAGGCAATCAAGTGGCGATGAGAGCCTGCATCATCTGCAGCAATGCCACCATTCACCGCTCGGCCGAGATATTGGAAGGAGCGGTCTTAGGAGCCAATACATCAGTCGGGCAAGAAGCCACAATCAGCCCGGATGTGCGGATTTGGCCCAACAAAAGCATCGATTCCGGAGCCCGCGTAACCGAGTCAGTGATTTGGGGAACGCGCGCTCCTCGCACTATATTCGGTGCGCGCGGAGTTGTCGGGCTGGCCAACATCGAAATCACACCCGAGTTTGCCGTCAATCTAGCCGCCGCCTACGGTGCCACCATCAAGAACGGACCCGTCCTGGTCAGCCGGGATTACTGGGGGATCAGCCGCATGATCAGTCGAGCCGTTATATCCGGCTTGATGTCGGTGGGCGTGGAAGTTCAGAACTTGGAGTCAATGCCCCAGCCGATCTCGAGGTTTTACGTGAAAACTTCTCGGGCCGCCGGATTGATTCACATTCGAGTTTCGCAACGAGAGTACGACAAGATTTCGATTGAATTCTTCGACAGCGACGGCGTGGCGATCACCAAAGCGATGGAAAGGAAGATCGAGTCGACCTTCTTCAAGAAAGACTTTCCGCGCTGCATGCCTGCCGATGTTGGTGCAATCACATACCCGAGCCGCGTGCGCGAATACTACATGGCCGAATTCCTCAATCACATCAAAGGTCAGGTCTTCGAACAGGACAAAGTTCCTTTCTGTGTGGTGCCCGGAGCCAATTACACCCGCATGACGAAGAACGGTGCCTTGACCACCCGTTCACCCAAAGTCGTAATCGACTATGCGATGGCCGAAACAGGCGTTATCTTGCCTGATCTGCTCGGGCAGCTCGGCATCGAGACGGTCGTACTGAACGCCTCGATTCGAGCCACACCATCCAAGCAAGAAGAGCGGATTGCAATGCGCAAGCAGCTCGCCGACGTAGTCAAAGCGCTTAAGGCCGACCTGGGCGTCCAGATCGGCCGCAACGGCGAGCAGATCACACTGGTCGACGAAACCGGTCAAATTATTCGCGGTGAGCTTTTGCTGGCGGTGGTCTCGGATATCATCCTGCGCGACAAACCGGGCCGTTCGATCGTCATTCCAGTCAACTCCAGCTCGGTAATCGAACGCATCGCCGAAAAGCACGACTGCAAAGTCGTTCGCTGTAAGGCATCCGAAACCGAGATCGGTAATACCACAGCCCGCCTGGCCGAAGCAGCATTGGGCGCCAGCGCCAACGGCTGTTTCATCTTTCCGGAGTTTCAAAACGGCTATGATGCGATGTTTGCCACAGGGCAAGTACTGGAGCATCTGACTTACCAGGGCAGGGGACTGCACCAGGCGATCTGTGAACTACCGCAATTGGTCTACCAGGTCGATTCGGTCCACTGCCCATGGGAGAGAAAGGGACGCGTGATGCGCCTGCTGGTGGAAAAACATCAAGATCGCCCGATGAAACTAATGGACGGCGTCAAGGTACAAACACGCAACGACCACTGGGTGCTGGTGCTGCCCGATCCGGTCGAGCCGCTTATTCACGTTTATGCCGATGGACTGGATCTCCAGCAAGTTTCGGCTGACTTGAACGAGTACACCCAGCTCGTCCGCTACCTTCAACAGTAGCTGACAGCGCCTGCCGTGCTCGCATTCGAGCGCGCCGCACGGACTCCTAATCCGGTCACCCTGGTTAAATTATCCGTTAGGTGGTAATAAAGTTGATAGGTGCCTTCAGCGCCTGGTCGTCCTCTCAAGGAGAATTTATCGGTCATGCCCGCATTCAACCCGGAGATGCTGAGACAGCTTCTCGATTCGTTCGTCGAGCAAGAGCAACTTCTAAACGAAGAGCTGCAAGTAGTCGAACAACAGATTCAAGAGCTCACAGCCAGGATAGAAGACTGCCGGCTCAGGATCGAATCGGTCGGAGTTGACCGCGACAGAATTCTGACGATGCGCGATCGGTACGGCAATGGTCACGAGACCGAAAGTGAGCCGCCACCTGCCAAAGAGACTAAACCGGCAGCAACAAAAGGCGGGCAATCAGCGCTTTCTGCGAAATCCAACTCATCGGCTGCCGCCGCTAAACCTCCTGCAGAAAGGCCTGCAATCTCAGGCGGCGCAGGCAAAGTCCGGGAGCACTCAAGCTCGGCCGGCAGCAAGTCACCATTTGCCAGCAAAGAACAGACTGCCAAAGAAACGTCAGCTCAAAAGGATGCATCAGTCAAGGACCCGCCACCGGCAAAAGACCAGCCGACCAAGGGACCATCGCCGTTCAGAAGCTCCGGGCCTACGATCAAACCGCCACCACCGCCGCCCTCCAGGCGTGACGTGGCGTCGCCGCCTGCCAGGCCATTCGCGGGACCGGCACCGGATGCAGCCGCCCCCCCGGTCGAGCAAGAGCCTGCCTCGATTATGGAAGCCGAACCGGAGATAGTCGAGGAGCAGCCCGCGCCGCCGCCGCCGCCACCGCCCGAACCGGAGCCGGAGCCAATTCCCGAGCCGGTCGCTCAAGCAGAGCCTGCCGCCGAAGAGCCAGCGAAGAGCAAAGAGCAAGACGAAGATCATCTCAAGAGCATCAACGACGCACTGAAGAATCTCTTTAGATAACAACCTCTTTGCCCGCAGACATTTGGCTCCAGAGCCGACAGCATCCACCTATTGATGGTTTACGCCCGGCGGACAAACGCCCGACTACTTGGCAAAGCAACCGGCAATGTGCCATCCCTTGGGTGCTTGCCTGAATCGGGTGCCTCGAACACCTGAGACAAGAGTCATATTTGGTATCACCAACTTTGCTAACATTACCGGTCGAATGCTTGAAAAGAGCCAATTTCCGGGAATTTTATCTGTCAGTATTCAATCGTTTGCACAGTGGGATCCTCAATTTAGAGCCTGAGAGAGATGAAGCAAGTAGCAGCCATGATGGCGGGAATCGTAGTTGAAGTACTGGTTCGCCCGGGCGACACAATCTCCGAGGGACAAGACGTTGTCATTCTCGAATCGATGAAGATGCAACTGCCGGTAGCCTCGAATTTGTCCGGCACCGTGGCCGAGATAAAAGTCGCATCCGGTGACTTCGTCAACGAAGGTGACCCGCTCGTGGTGCTTGAGTAAAGCGGAGAAGGGCTGATGTTGGAGCGCCTGCCGGAAACAGTGAAAGTGTTCGAGGTGGGACCGCGTGATGGTCTGCAAAATGAACCCAAGCAAGTCTCCACCCAGGACAAAGTTCGCTTGATCGAAGCCTTGGCAGCTTCGGGCTTAAAGCACATCGAGTTAACTTCATTCGTCAGCCCGAAATGGATTCCACAGCTTGCTGATGCACTCGACGTCGCCAAGAAAGTGAAGCTACCATCCGACGTCAACGCATCGGCGCTCGTGCCCAAT
>CAZSNX010000332.1:0-5381 GCA_964607945.1 uncultured Candidatus Obscuribacterales bacterium | reverse complement strand
GGATCCGAGTTGTCGGGCCCGTTCGGCGGCGGCTACGAAAACTTTCCAGACAGGAATTTCTGCGTGCTTGGAGTCCATATACCAGCTCAATTGGTGTGGTCCAGTCATGATGAGATTCACTTGCAACAGATTTCCCTTCCAAACTTTGCTCTGCCTCCCAATACCGGCGTTGGATGGCTGGGGGCTAACCTCTGGCTAACCCCTCAGAATCCTGCGTGTGATCCGGGAAAAGGATTAATCCTATTGTCCTAAAAATCGCCAAATCCGCCATCCCCGCCTGATATGAACTTTCAGGTCAGTTAATCGGCAGAGCTATCACTGTTTCGGTGACGCCGGCATCACTGAAACAGTGATGGCAAGGAATAACAAGTCGGGAAAGTACCGTACAACCGAGCCGGACTAAGTCAGAGCAAACTCATTCCACTTATAGGACAGTGGATTGCGGCAGTCGGCATATCACCTGGGTATAAGGCCAATACGGCAGAATGCGCACACTGCCGCAACGGCTTAGGAATGCGCTTGAACAAGCGACCCGTCCAAATGCGGCTCGACTAAATCACTATGGCAGCCAGCGAACGAGCACTCAACTTTCAGACGACCACGCTTGACGACACTCCGCCAGGAGTGCGAGTCACTGGTCGCTTCAAGTCCTTCGCTGAAATTGCCGGCGGGGTCGTGATAGTTGCAGCGGCATTGTCTGCCGCAGCCCTGGCGATCAAGGTTCCCGGTGCCGCCGAGCTGCTGGCTGGTCAGAGCCTTTCATTCTTATCCCTGCTTTGCATAGCGCTTTGTGGGCTATCTTTAGCAATTCAGGCCAAGCCATTAAGAAAGCTCTGGCTTAGAAACGCAGGCAAACTATTGTCGCTGCTGGTATTGATGCACTCGCTTTACCGGCTAAATGAAAGCACGCAGAAACTGTTTGCCGGCGGCAAACAGCTCAATCCCGGCGGCATCAATTACTGGACGGCCAACCTGGTTAGCCCCGGCCCGCATCCGGAAGTAATTTCATGGGCCCTATTGTTGGTGAGCTTGGCGCTGCTTCTGATGGTCGAACCACCAATCAGTTACCGCCAGAAACCGAAATCGCAAGACCAGCTGCGCGCCGGCGCTGCCTCCTTGCTGGCAATCGTCGGCTACTCTTGCACTATCGCCGGTGGATTCTTCCTGCCGCCGCTTTCAGCGCTCGCGCTGACCATTTTGTTTCTCGGCATCATTCTGGCTCAACCGGATAGAGGTCCGATTGCCATTGTGGTATCGGATGGGCTGGGGGGACTGGTCGCTCGCCGGCTCTTTTTTACTGCGCTCGGGGTGCCGCTGGCGGTCAGCTGGCTTAACCTGGCGCTCGAAGAAGCCGGTCTGTATGCGGCTGGTTTCGGCTCATTTTTTCTGGTGTCAGCAGTCATCATTGTTTTAATCGCCATCATCATATTCAATTCCGCCTCGCTCGAACGGCTGGATCGCCAACGGGCGCAATCCGAAGCATCTCAGCGCGAGAACGAGCGCAGGTTGACCATTCAATATCTACTGACTCAAGTGCTTGCGGAATCCGCCTCGCTCGACGAAGCGATCCCGCGTGTGCTTCAAACAGCGTGCCAAAGTGTCGGCTGGGCTACCGGCACTTTCTGGCTTGTGGACAAAGAATCCGACTTTCTCAAGTTGGGCGGGTTCTGGCATCTGCCCGGTCTGGATGTCTCCAGCTTCGAAAAGGCCAGCCGCGAGGCCAAGTTCGAAAAAGGAATCGGATTGCCTGGCATGGTCTGGGCAACCAGTGAGCCACTTTATCTCTCCACGGCAGTCGCTGACACCAGTTTTGTGCGCGGGCGAGTTGCCCTCAAGCACGGCTTACATGCAGGACTCGGTCTGCCAATCACGGCCGGCGACGAAGTGATCGGAGTGCTCGAGTTTTTTAGCCGGGAGACACGGCGCACCGACGACAGTTTAATGCAGATCTTCATGAATTTCGCAGCCCAACTAGGACAATTCATTCAACGCAAACAAGCAGAAGAAGCTCTGGGAGCCAACCAATTGCTGACTCGCATGATTATCGAGCAAGCCTACGACGCTTTTATCGCAATCGATCAGGACGGCAAGATAACTGATTGGAATACCCAAGCCGAACATACCTTCGGCTGGACGAGACAGGAGGCGCTCGGACGCAACCTCGACCAACTCATACTGCCGGCGGAGTATTCAAAGTCTGAAGCAGCAGGGCTCGATCGCTTTCGATCGAGCGGCGGCTCGATCAATCTGCGCCGGCGGGGAGAGTTGACGGCAATAGACAAGACCGGCAGAGAATTTGCTGTAGAGATCGCCTTGATTCCTGTTTCATCAGGCGATCAGCAAACATATTGCGCCTTCCTGCACGACATCACCGAAAGAAAGCGGGCCCAAGAGCTGCTCGTTCAGTCGATGCAAGTTGAGCAAAGAGTTAACCAAGCCATCTCCGAAAATGCACCATTGGCGATTGCACGCATCGATCAAGATTTGGCCATTACGGCGGTCAATCCGACGATGGAAAGGCTCCTGGATAAGACTGCCGGGGAGCTGGTGGGACAAACGCTCTTCGATGTCGTTCCCGGTCTTTCGCGCGGTCCGTTCACGCACACGTTTAAAACTGGCGAGCCATTCCTGGCTGACAATTTCAAAGTTTCTCTTCCGAGTACGGCCAACAGTCGGGACTCCTTCTGGGATATTGCGGTCTGGCCAATCGAGATTGGCGAGGGCGATCCCGCCGAGTTGATCTTTCTGGCCGCTGATGCCACCGAAAGAGTCGAATTGGTGCAGCAAAGAGAGGATTTCGTGGCCACCTTGACTCATGACCTGAAGGCACCACTGATGGGAGCCGACCGAACACTGCAACTGCTGCTCGAAGATGCCTTCGGACCGCTGGATGCCAAAGAGAAAGACGTAATCTACAAACTCAAGAACAGCAACCAAGACCTTCTCAATATGATTGAAAACCTTTTGGAGATCTACCGCTATGAGTCAGGGACCGAGCGTTTCATCTTCGAAGAGTTGGAGCTGTCACCCTTGATCAATCGGGCCGTCCAGATATTGACGCCACTTGCCCAGGCAAAGAATATTCAATTGAAGTCCAATTTGCCGGCTAATCTTGGAAAGATTCAAGCAGACGCATTGGCGCTTGCGCGCGTAATGACCAATCTCATTATCAACGCAATCAAGTTCACATCAGTCGGAGGGCACTGCGAGATCAGAGCACGAAAGCTGGACGATGGAGTCCTGATTGAAGTGGAGGACAATGGCATCGGCATTAAGCTCGAAGAGCAGGAAAAGCTCTTTCAACGCTTCTGGCGGGCCGAATCAAGCATTTACAAAACCGGCAGTGGACTGGGATTGTACTTGTGCTGGCAGATAGTTTCGGCACACAACGGCAAGATTACCTGCACCAGCGAGCACGATCGCGGCACCACATTCAGTATTACGCTGCCGGCTTCCCAGACGGTCAAATCACGTGCAGCGACCAGAGCCAGCTAAGGCTTTCAGACCAGCCCCTGCCGTAGCGCCTTGATTGCGGCTTGAGTGCGATCTGATACCGCAAGCTTTTCGGTAATGTGCCGCACATGTGTTCGAACGGTCTCTACGCTCAAACAGAGGTTATTGGCAATTTTTTGATTGCTGAGCCCATCGACAATCAGCCGGAGTACCTCCACCTCACGCTGGGACAAAGGCGTCTCCGTCGACGACTGAGTCGCTTGTGCGCGCAATACTCGGCTGGCGATGCGCGGATCGATCCAGCCGGCACCCTCGTGAACGGCTTTGATAGCCATTACAAGCTGGTCGCTCGGAATGTCCTTCACACAATAGCCGTCGGCGCCAGCAGCGAAGGCAGCAAAGATATCGGTATCGCTGTCGTGGGAAGTCAACATGATTACCCGCGTCTCAGCCGATTTCTCCTTAATCTGCCTGGTGGCATCAATGCCGTTCATAACCGGCAAGCCGATGTCGATTAAGACTATATGCGGTTTCTTTGCAACAGCGGCTCTGATTGCAGAGCCGCCGTCTTCCTCTTCGCCGACGATCTTCAAATCCGAGACGCGCTCAAGCGCCGCTTTCAACCCTAACCGAGTAATTTCATGGTCTTCGACAATCAAGACTTCGATCTTCTGACTTTCAGTCATTCAGTCGGCTCCGTCTCAGCTCGCACTCTTATCAGCCGGGGACTCCGTGTTTTTTTGATCAGGCTGTTTTTTCAAATGTTTATCCAACCACTTGTGCACCAGATCAATATCAGCGTCTGTAAACTGATTCTCCTCGAACACCAGGTGCTCGGCATTATGGATAAGCTCCAGCTGCCTGTCGGCTGTGCCCAGTTCATTGTACAGCTCGACCGTTCCTTCCGGACGAACCAGGCGATCCTTACAGCCTTGAACGATTAAGACCGGCAGAGCCTTAATCTCCTTTGCGCTTTCATGATTTTGATTCATAAAGGATTGAAATTGCATCAGCTCGTTGGGAGACAAATTCATGCGGGCAAGCGGATCATTTCCCCAGGCCTGCCGAAGCTCCTGCTTTTGCGTGGCCTGCTCGATCACTCCCTGTCCGACGTTGAACTGCTTGTTTGGACCTTCCAAAAGATGAAGGGCAACCTTGAGAGCAGTCCTTTTTTGCTGAAAGCGGTCGCCGGCAGGGACCGAAGAGATTAACCCATCAACCAGGTCGGGATAAAGAGCCGCAGACCTCAAAGCAATGGCACCACCCATCGATTCGCCCAGAACGAAAACCGGCAGACCGGGGTGAGCACGATGAATGACTTTGAGGGTGGCCTTAACATCGGCGAGGCAGCCGTCGAAGTCCACTCTCTCTCTGCCTTTTGCTTCCATCCAGGAGCCGAATCCGCGCACGTCGATAGCATAAGTCGCAATACCCAGATGCGACATGCGCTTGCCGAAATCTTCATAAGTACCGTTGTGCAGCCCGAGACCGTGCACGCAAAGGAGGGCAGCTTTGACCGGTACATCCGGATCAACCCAAGCCAAGCAGGGTGCATTTCCCCGTCGTTTCTTACGGGCGCCCGAAGCTTTCGCAGACTTGCCCGAACCCTGCTTGCTCGTCGAGCCGGCAACCGGAGAATCCTTGCCAGCGCTCGGTTTGGCTGATTCGGCGCCTTGCGTTGGCGCGCTTTGATTAGGTTTCGGGCTATCCTGCAACTGCCTTTCATCTGCAGCCTGCTTACCAGCCTGCGTCGGGCTCGAACTATCGCCTTCCTGCGACTGAGCAGGACAAGTGCACACTGATGACCAGATCATCAGTCCTGCGATTAAACACTGCGATGCAGAAAGTTTCACAGAAGTCTCGCCTAACGAATCGAACTAATCAGCTCTCTTTTGCCGCCTTCGCCTGGCAGATCCACTCAAATTCTC
>CAZSNX010000331.1:0-5394 GCA_964607945.1 uncultured Candidatus Obscuribacterales bacterium | reverse complement strand
AGTTGCAGTAGGCGATCTGCCCAGGAAGAAATCCCGAGTTGCCTCATGGCCGAATCTGACCTTTGTCCCTTTTATCGCCCAGCCCCAAGAACACATTATCTTGAAACCGACTGCGATGAAGATTGCAGCAGCCGAGTTGGGCTACGATCTGGATTATTCATCCACACCTTCGTTTTCAACTTATCGGAGACTGCTCGACTTGGCTGATCTAGTGCGAGAGGAGATCGTTGATCTCAAACCACGCAATTACCATGATCTGCAAACATTCCTATATGTGATTGGTTCAGCAGAATATGAGCAACTGGAAGAAGAGCTTCTTACTTAGGATCGCTGAAGAACTTCAACAACATGGTTGCTTGAGCCACCATTAGAGGTAAACCACTCTAATAGTTCAATCTCTAGATGAGTCGCGCGAGTCTATCCACTTCGGACTTTGCTTCTTCCAGCCCAAGCCCGGTGCGCTCTCTGACCAACTTTACAGCATCGATTTTCTTCCCAGCACGAATCAGTTGCTTTACTTTCTCGAGATCCGAACCCGGACTTCTGCTATCCAGCTCAGCAATATCGCTCGCGCCTGTAGCTTCGCTCCCCGGAATCACAAGTCCTCCGCTTTTCTCCACTGCGTCAATCGCATCCTTTGCTGCTTTTAGTCCAATATCTGCCTGCTTTCGCAACAGCTTGATTGCTTCAATCTTCTTCCGCTGAGCAATCAACAACTTGATCTGCTCTTCCAGCACGTCTCGACTTAATTTGACTGCGCTCGAACTATCTTTGGATGTTTCGAGACTGTTAGCTAATTTCGTATCGCACGCAGCGAGCTTCACGGAATTCGACTTTTCTCTAATCCGTTGGATTACGGACAGAACCACAATGACAGAGACACCGATAGTTAGGTATAGGAGATAAGTTTCCACCTTGAACCTCTAGGCATATTAATTCGCCGTTACTGTGCCTTCCATTTTAAAGGGACATTGTGAAAGTCTTCGCTTTCACTTCTATTAAAGTCGTTGAGCGATGTACTTAGCAGTTCGGCTTTCTTTTGCCTTTGCAACCATTTCGGGTGGACCACAGGCAATGATTCTTCCGCCATCCTTACCCGGTCCGGGACCGAGATCTATCACCCAATCGGCAGCAGAGACAACATCCATGTCATGTTCAACTACTATCACCGTGTTGCCCGAATCGACAAGCGCATGAATCTGTATCATAAGTTTCTCAACGTCGGCAGGATGCAGACCAGTCGTGGGCTCATCCAGCAGATAGAGAGTATTGCCATGTTGCTCTCGCTGAAGTTCCGTCGCCAGCTTAATCCGCTGGGCTTCTCCGCCGGAAAGCTCCGTGGCCGGCTGACCGAGTCGTAGATATCCCAGTCCGACATCTCGCAGAGTTTTGAGTGCACGTTCTACAGCCGGAAGCTCCGGACAGAAATCAATCGCAGCGTCCACCGTCATATCGAGTATCTCAGCTATATTGCAGCCGCGATATGTCACCTCGAGTGTTTCGGCATTGTAACGAGTTGCGTTGCAGCTAGAACACGGCGCATACACGCTAGGCAGGAATAACAGCTCTACCGATACGAATCCCTCGCCCTCGCATGCAGTGCAACGTCCGCCTGCTACATTAAATGAAAAGCGCCCGGCACTATAGCCACGTGCTTTCGCCTCCGGCGTCGCCGCAAAGCGCTTACGAATATAATCGAACAAACCGGTGTAAGTAGCAAGATTTGAACGCGGGGTGCGCCCAATCGGCTTTTGATCGACACATACTAAGCGCCGGATCGACTCGCAACTTTCTAGCCGAGCGACGCGGTGACCAGTTTGTTCATCGAGATCCTCAGGCTCTTCATCCGCCGCCTCTTCTTCCTCGACACTGACAGTGCCCAATGTCTCGTAAAGGCTTTCTGCAAGCACTTGACTTACAAGCGTCGACTTTCCGGATCCGGACACTCCTGTCACTACAGTGAAAAGACCAAGTGGAAATTCAACGGTTAAATCTTGGAGATTGTGTCTAGTTGCTCCCTTCAGAATGAACCAATCAGTCGGCTTTCGTCTTTTCCTGTTTAAATCACAACGAGACGAATCATCAAACAAGAAACGGCGAGTAACCGAATTCTCGACCGACTCCAGTCCCGATACTGGCCCGCTATATAGAACGGAGCCACCGCCTTCGCCGGCGCCCGGGCCAATATCAACCAACCAATCGGATTGGCGGACCAGTTCCATCTCATGCTCGACCAAGAACAGTGAATTGCCTGCATCTTTCAGCTGCCTGAGTATCTTGTGCAGAGCTTCGGAATCTGCTGGATGAAGTCCGGCCGAAGGCTCATCTAGAATATAGACTACTCCGAACAGGCCTGAACGCAGAAGTGTAGTCAGGCGCAAACGCTGGAGTTCTCCGGCAGACAAGGTCGGCACCGAGCGGTCCAATGAAAGGTAATCCAGACCGAGGTCACTCAATAACGAGATGCGGTCAATCAGATCTTCGGTAATTTGCGCCGTTACTTCTGATTTGCTGCTCGATTTGCTAATCGAGGCCGCGCGGCCAATCTTTTCTGCACCAGCAGCTGTTCGCAAGATTGAGCGCAACTCAGACAAAGGCATATGCGTGAGCGCCGCAATATCATAACCCTCAAAGAGAACAGCCAGTGATTCAGCTTTTAGCCTTTTTCCGTGACATTCCTCACAGCTTGCTGTGTCCATGAAGCGTGATACTCGTTTGCGCAATACCGCACTATTTGTAGTGGCAAAAGTATGTCGCACATATGCAGCAGCGCTCATGTAGGTGCCCTGGTAAGGTCGTTGTATTCGATGAGCTTCGCGCTCCGCATAGACTGTCACAACGGGCTTCTCGTCCGTAAATAAGATCCAATCACGCTCTTTTGCTGGAAGATCTTTCCAAGGCTTGTCTACGTCATAACCCAGAGTTGCCAGAATATCGCGATAATTTTTTCCTTGCCACGCACCAGGCCAGGCGGCAATCGCGCCATCGCGAATACTCAAAGACGAATCCGGTACAAGAGAGCCTTCACTTACACTATGGACAGTTCCGATGCCGTGGCAACTCGGACAGGCTCCCTCCGGCGTGTTCGGAGAAAATGCATTGGAATCGAGAAACTTCTCTGTACCTTCAGGATAAGTCCCAGCGCGCGAGAATAGCATTCTGAGTGAATTCGATAACTTAGTGAGAGTTCCAACCGATGATCGGGCGGTCGGCTCTCCCCTTCGCTGTTGCAAGGCAACCGCGGGCGGCAAACCACGAATCTCGGCAACCCGCGGGGCGGGCAGTTGAGCAATCAACCGGCGAGCATAAGGTGCAATCGTATCGAAATATCTGCGCTGAGCTTCAGCGTAAATCGTTCCAAATGCGAGAGAAGATTTGCCTGAGCCCGAGATGCCGGTGAATGCCACCACTGCATCGCGTGGTATGTCTACGTCAATTCCCAGCAGATTGTTCTGGCGCGCACCACGAACCTCAACGAAGTTACGAATTTCGCTTTTGGAATCCTTCATATCTCGCATTCTCAGTTTAGAGTTACCATCAGCCAAGTTTACTCTTAACTCTCAGTTGAAGCCGCGCCAATTTTGACGACCAGCTTGCCAAGCGCAGAAGCAGCGCTAAGTTCTTTAATTTTGCAACCACTTACGCTTCCATCTTCAGCAGCTCTGCATAGACTTTCAACAACGATTAGACCTTCCAGTAGGCGCCAGCCAGCACTCGTAGCGGTAATGAATAGCGAGTTCCCTGGAATGGACTGCCTGCGTTTATCAATATGCGCTGATTTAAAAAGTTGTCCATTCGTAGATCAAGAGAATCGGGTACTAGCACACTCTTTCGCCACTCTTTCGGAGTCGTCCAGCCAACGTTCAATCCAAGGATCGAAAGCACCGGTGTTCGGGCTGGATGCACTCCAAATATTGCCGGATCGCGCTGGTCTTGCAGCCCGGTCGACACTCCAATTTCAGCCAGCATCCAGAGGTTGTTTCGAGCTTTATACCCAAGCCCAGCCTTCATCGAATAGCGACGATCGTGATCTGCGTACTTTGCTAACACTGCTTCGGTAGGATCTTGCCAGTTGCCTCCCGTGGTGCATTTGCATCCCCGCAGATAGGCAACCTGAATCGTATTGGAAAGAAATCCGTTTAGCCCGAATCCTTCCCTTGACGTCTTCAAATCAATTCTGGATTCGACACCGTACGACTCCAGCCGATCAAGAGTCTGACGATTGTAAATAGGCGTGTTTGCAATTACGCCAGAGTCTCCGAAATTCTGTAACTGCTTGTAATAGAGGTTCGTTCTTGCGACCAATCTCGAACCAACTTGTTGCTCTACACCAACGTCTACCAGCTGACCACGCGCTGCTCGCATCGGGCGAGGAGTATTGATTAAAATCCCCGGAACAGCATAAGTGTTAACGTTCGGTGGCATGACAAACAAATCGACCGGAGGCGGCTCGAACAGCTGCGAGTAAGATCCTCTCAAAATCGTCTTTCGTGTAACTTGATACGATGCTCCGAAACGTCCACTCGCTTGACCATCGGTTACCCTTTGAGTTAGAAATGGTTGAAGAGAAAACGGCATGACATCAGGAATAGACGCAAGCGTATTTGCCAACGCAAGTGAGTTTCCAAACACACCATGATATAGATCGAAACGCACGCCGGAATTGAGAGTTAGTCGATTAAGGATTTTGACTTTCGGAGTCCACTTGTCCTCGAAGTAAGCACTCTGCAGATATCTGAAACCCTTGTAATTACCGTTGCGCTGAAACTGAGAACCATCAATGCCGCCGGTGAACGGGCTAATCATCGCTGCATAGGGAATCTCACCGTAAGGATCGTTGTTGTAGAAAAATGCCGAAATATTAGAGCGCACTGGACGGAGCTCAGAGTAAACCCCAGCCTTGAGATGGTGAGTTTTTAGAAGAGTCTTTGTAATATCCCCCTGCAACGAAAAGACGTAGTTGAAACGGCGCGCCTGTGGAGAAACCGACTGCAAAACTGCTTCGTCGCCATTAATAATGGGCAAAGGATCGAATACATTTCTGCTTCTGAAGGTTTCAGAATAGAAACCATTCACAATATGAATATTGCTTTCATCGAACAATCGATTGAACTTGTGCCGCCAACTCAGTATTACGAAATCCTGCCTGTCGTGCTGATGTTGCCTGACACCATAAGCCTCAGACGTTCCCGGAATGGGAATTTGAAGAAAAGCCTCATTAATCCCTGCAGTTAGCCTGAATCGATTGCGCTCCGAAGGAGTGTATTCAATCTTGTTCAAGATATTGAGATTGGCACCATTGTTCCGCCGATACTTTCCAATCGGCGGCTGCAAGTAAATGGAGGAACCAACGGCGGTGCCAGAAGATTCAATTCTTATCTTGTTGCGAGTCGT
>CAZSNX010000330.1:0-5394 GCA_964607945.1 uncultured Candidatus Obscuribacterales bacterium | reverse complement strand
CCAATCTTTTATCGGCGCAATGATGGAAAGTATTTGACTTCCGACTGCCCTGTAGCAGTGGCGCAGCGGCGGCAGCTGATAATTGCATCAGCAGTCGGTGCTTTGTTGGTAATCGCATTAGTCACAATGGCAGCGCTCGCACCGCCGCCACCACCTCCGGCAGTAACTGTCTCTCCAACTCCTGCTCGTACGAAAGGCGGCTCGGAGTCTGATTCACCCGGTACCGCAAGCGAATCGGCGACAAATTCAAAGACAAATGCATCGTATTCAAATGGCACGGTGCCTCAATCTGTAACTCCTTTCGAACAGATGTTGATGATGGGTGGTGGCAGCGGTCAGCAAGCACCACCGGAACAGCCGGGCTGGCAAACGCAAGAGCAATATCCGCCACAAGGAGGAATCGCGCAACCTGCGACGGTTCCAAACGCCGCAGGCACGCTTCAACCAGGTGCGATGCCGCCTGGTGCTCAATCGAATCCCACTACCACAGGGACAATGGCTCCGGTAGGTTCTCCGGCTCCCGCAACCGGTCAATCGACACAGACACAACCAGCTGCTGCGGCACCAGAAGCGCAGCAGTCCGCTCCGGCAGCAACAAACTCCAACAACAACTCACAGCCCACGAACAATCCTTACGTACAGTATTACAAATAGCGATTCTGACATCGACAGCATCAAACTTTCAAAAACAAAGCCGGGGAACTAGCGTTATGAACAACTTCTTTCACAAGTCCAACCGCTGCCATTTGAGACCTTCGTTGCGATTTGAGTTTTCTCTCAATCAGAGAAAGGCCAGCGGACAAGGTCTAAGTGAAGGCGTTGCGACCTTGTGCATCATCATTCCAATCTTGCTGGTTTTCATTTTGGCGATGGTTAACGTCTATGCAATCATTACATACAACACCAAACTCAACTTGATTGCGACTGAGGCGCTCAAATGGAGAAGAGAGGATAAATTCTGGCTTGGAATGCAACGCTACCCCACAGGCAGCGAGCAAGATTCAAAAGCGAAAGAAGCAGCAAAGAAGATGGCACTGGCGATGGCCGGGGCGGCTGGAATCGACCTGGCAATGGATGATGTGCAGATCGAAGACAAAACCGTCAGCGGCAACGGTCAATCAATGGAAGGAGTGGAATGCAAAATCACCTCTAGGAGCTTCAAGTTTCCATTTGCTGACGTGCCAGGATTTCCGCTTCTCTTCAAACCCAGTGTCGCAGTGTCTCTAGCTGCTGTTCCGGTTGCACCGCCAGTCGTCGTCGCCTTCGACACCAATATGAACGTCAACAATCCGAGCGGAGAAAACGTCTGCTACTACGTTCCCTGTTATGGAGCAATCTGGAGCTCCACCAATAAACCGGGAGCGACTTTGGGACCGCTAATCGGAACAGGTGGAGCGGTTCCGATGCCGGACGGCACCATCCATCGCTATCCGGTCTTCGGTATCATGAATGTCGGTCAACTTCTGCGCGGTCAAGGCAGCGCCACTCCGGCATATACTCCGAATGTTCCCTAGCCCGGTTTCTCAGTTATTCGATCGATTGAAGCGCAACGCAGAGCTAGTTGACTGGTTATGTTCAGACATCGCAGAAAGATCCTGCCCAGCTTGTTCAGCGCCTCGATCGCCAGTCTTTGTCTGAGCTCGTGTACGTTTTCGCTGATTCCGGACTACGACTATCACCTCCGTTGCTGGGAGGAAGATCGGCTTGAGGGAGACAAAGCACTGGAGAAGAAAGACCTCAAGACGGCTGAATTGGAATTCAATTCAGCCGTGTCTGAGGCTGAGCATCTTGGTCCGGCCAACTTCCGCCTGAGTTATTCACTTAATCGTCTGGCCGATCTTTATTTCCAGCGCGGTGACTATAAAGCCGTTGAACGCTCGTGCCAGCGTGCTCTGGCTGAGTCGAAGGATTCAATTCACATCCGCTCAGACAATCCGGCACTGCCTACGCTGCTTTCTCAAGAGGAATCCTTGAGCTTGCTTCGATTGGCGGAGGTGAAACTTCAAGATAAGAAGTTTGCCGAGGCAAGCTCGCTGTTTAGCCAATCGATTGAGATTCTTGAGCGACTCTGGAACAGCAACAGCCTTTTTGTCGTTCACGATCTAATTGGTGAAAGGCTTGCGACAGCACTCTCCGGGCTTGCGCTTGCCCGTTATGCGCTTGGTGATACGAACCAGGCAGAGCAACAGTTGAACAAGGCTCTTTCTGCTGTCTCTCAATTGGCTATTGCGAGTCAATTGCAATCAACCATTAAGTCCCACTATGAATTGCTGGTGCAAAAGCGCGAACAAGGTGAGGGTTCGGCAGCGGCATCTGAAGCGAAGCACGCTGGCGTGACAAATGTTCAGAGTAACGAGTACTTTGAAAAGATCAAATTGGCAATCAAAGAAAATCGCCTGTCTGATGCCGAGGAATTCCTCTCACAGTTGAATGGCGCGTACTTAGCAGATTCCGACTACAGACGTAGCAGCCTCAAGGCATATTTGAGTCTGGCTGGCACCTATAAGGACAAAAAACAACTGGAGAAGGCTGCATATCTCTGCCGAAGCGCTATCGACCTGGCACACAGATCCGGAGATTCCTCAAGTCTGGAACTTGCATTAGCGCTGCAGGAATTCGCTAAGGCAAACACCCTATTGGGTAAAACTGACATCGCCATAAAAGCATATGAAGTGGAATTGGAGATACTCTCCAAGAATTTGAATGAACGAGATGTCGAACTATGTTGGCCGATTACTGCCTTGTCAGCGCTTTACTCACAGGCTGGAAATCATGCAAAGTCCGAGCAGCTCTTGCAGAAAAAACTGCACGGCTTAGCTGCATCTCCAGCCAGCGATCCAGTAAAAATAGCAGAAACACTATCCGCCTTAGGTTTCAACTGCGAGAAGCAGGGCAAACATGATGAGGCGGCCGCCTACACACGAAAGGCGCTTTTTCTCTACGAGAAGGGAAATCAGGCAAGTAATGCCAATTACACGTTTGGTCATTATTTCCTTGGTTGCGATGCAGAACGCACCAGAGATTCCCACAAAGAGTACTACCATTTGAACAAAGCAATGGAGTGTGCCGAGAAATACGGACATCTTGATGCTGAAGCGAGGCTGCATTCAGTGCTGCGTCTAAAGGAATTGGCGTCCCAGCGAAAGGACTACTCAGCCCTTCCAGCACTGACCGTAAAGGCAAAACGGATGCTATTGGATTGGGCGCAAGCGCATAGAAACGACAAACCCCATAGTCGTGACTACCCGTTTAGATTGCGTTGGATTGGCAACTTGCTGGTTGACGAAGGTAAGTTGGACATGGCCGAATCTTACTTCAATCAGGCAATCGCCATTCAAAAGGAGATTCTTCCCGCCAACGACCCAGACCTAGCCAACACATTAGCTATGCTGGCAAACGCTTACCACTGGAACCACAAAGATGCGCTTGGGCTTTCAACTGCAAAAGAGATGTTGACAGCAACCAGAAACGCCGGAATAACGAAGGACGGAACGATCGATCTAGTACTTAGCGACTACCCGGAGTTAAAGAGTTTTTGGAGCGAAAAGCTAAATGCCACCAGATAAATCACCAGATCTCGCAGCCGAGACACCCAAAATCGAGGGATTCAGCCTCGTTCAAAAAGGGTTGCTGTTGGTCGGCATTTTACTGGTGCTCGAGCTTTCATTCTTTGCCGGTCTGATTAGCTTGCTTCGTCAAGCCGAACATGACATTTGGAAGCAATGGCACTCGAAAAAAGTTTTGACTCAATTGGGCGATTTGAACAGATCCATCATTGTGAGTGGATCATATGTCTATATGTACGGACTTTCAAAAGACAGCTCGGTCAAAGCACAGTTCGAGCGAGACTTGAACAACATACCAAGACAGCTCGCATCGCTAAAACTTCTCTACGCCGAAACACCGGAGCGGAAGATCGATATGGCCGCGCTGGATACTTCGATCAAGCAAGTAACCACGCTGCTCTCCCGGCTGATGAGTATCGCCGAGGGAAATCTGTCCGAACTCAGCTTCCTGTCTTCCGAAGACGTCAGCAGTCAGGTAAAAACCAGTATCAACACCGTGCGAGCCGATCTGGAAAGAATGGACGAGCAGGAAAAGCAACTCTTAGCGCAGGCGCCGGATGCCGAAACACAGTCGAGGCACGGAGTGGAGCGCTGGTTAATAGCCGGAGTAGCACTCAACATTGTGATCGCGCTTGCTTTAGCAATTCTCTTTACCAAAGGTTTGACGAGCCGGCTGGCAACTGTAATAGACAATACCTTTCGCTTGGCTAAGAAACAGCTTTTGCGCGAGCCTTTGAAGGGAAATGACGAGATTGCTTACTTGGACAAGACATTTCATAAGATGGCCGATGATCTCGGTGCAGTCGAAAAGCTAAAACAAGAATTCATCTCGATGATTACTCACGACCTTCGAGCACCGGTTGCCGCAATACTGTGCAATCTACAAGCGGTGACAAGCGGCATGACAGGAGAGATTCCCGAAAAGGCAATAACGACAATTCAGCGATCGGAGCGCAGTTGCAACCGGCTGCTTGAATTGATAAGCGATCTTCTGGACATAGACAAGTTGGAGTCCGGAATGTTTGACTTGGCGCC
This sequence comes from uncultured Candidatus Obscuribacterales bacterium, assembly GCA_964607945.1. Lineage (GTDB taxonomy): Bacteria > Cyanobacteriota > Vampirovibrionia > Obscuribacterales > Obscuribacteraceae > JAGVKB01. The sequence goes on along the minus strand of CAZSNX010000330.1, from coordinate 793 downwards.
AGGCGTTTCAAAAGCAGCAGAAATTGTTGAGAGATCTATCGAATCCGTACAAGGACTTTCCAGCAGCAAGGAGATCAAGATCGAGACAGCCGTCTTGGATACTTTAGTTTATGCCGACGCAGATAGGCTTGTTCAGGTAATCGTAAACCTCATTTCCAACGCAATTAAATTTGCCCCAAATAAGAGCGTCATAACCGTGTCTGTTCTAGAGATTCCCCGCTGGATCGAATTTCGAATAAAGGATCAGGGAAGAGGTATTCCAGCCTCCCACCTCAAGAAGATTTTCGACCGCTTTCAGCAAGTTGAGCTCAGCGATGCAAAAGTGAAAGGCGGTTCGGGATTGGGTCTTGCTATATGCAAGGCGATTGTGGAAGCGCACCACGGTCAGATCGGAGCCGAGAGTGAAGAAGGCAACGGGGCAACCTTCTGGTTTCGTATTCCAGCAGAAATGTCAGAGCCGGCGCAACCATCTAGCGCTTCTTAGACTCAAGTCCGAATCGCTCAGCAGCAATAATCGAGTTTGAGCGCTACGGCTGTTTGATTGCTGGTTTCAAATGCTCATCGATCCAAGCAAGCGTGCTGTCCATCGCTTTATCACTTACCTTTGTGTCCTCGAAGACATAATGATCTCCGTCATCTACCGTGAGCATCCTTTTGTCTTTGGTAGCCAGCCTTTCGTAGACTCTGGTCGAACCCTCCGCTCTGGATTCACCATCATTCTTACCGTGAACTATCAACACAGGAGTATTCTTAATGTCGTGAGCGAACTTCTTGGTCTTGTACATAAAGAACT
>CAZSNX010000329.1:0-5401 GCA_964607945.1 uncultured Candidatus Obscuribacterales bacterium | reverse complement strand
AGTGGCCATATATTCAGCGTTTACTGCGCGAGCACAACGACGGTCGGGTCGACCGCAGGAAAGAACTCTGGACGCTCTTGATGTTCCAGTGGTGGTGGCGCAAGTTTCTGGGTCAAGCTTAAAAAGCCTGCCAGCTACCAACACAAAGCATAGCGCAGCGCAGGATTCCGAGGAGGAATCCGCAGCGGAGCGTCTTTTCGCGCAGCGGGGCAAGCTTCGTAATATCAAGAGACCGGCCCGAACTCCCGCTGCGCTTAAATAATGTTAGACTCGAAGCGGGGAGGGCATTAAGCTGAAGTGACGAGCGCAAATAAGGTTTCTCCAGATCATGAGCTCCCCGGACAGGAGGAGTTCTTCGATGCCGTGCGCCGGCATATCTGCCATGTTTTAGGCTTCGACTTTGGACTAATAGACCTGATTAAAGGTCACGAAATCGTCAACCTGGTTTCCTTTTCCTCAGGCAATGAAGATGAACAACGTACCGAGTTGATTGCCGGGCTGCAAGACGAGCACCAGCAACCGCTGACAGTGGCACATACGCTGGTGGCGCAAAAGGTAAAGCAGACTCAAAAGCCCTGGACCGGCCGCGTCTTTTCGTCGACAGACAGCGAAAACGGTTACCCTTACGCAATTGTGCCAATCATGGACGATTCAGGTGACAGCTCGGGCATTGTAAAAGGACTTGTGCGCGTCGTTTCTTTCGACGAAAGCAGAAAAATCGAGGAGAAAGATCTCTCAACCTTGAGCTTATTTTGCCGCCATCTAGCCGGTCGCCTCTCGGAGTTGGGACAACGAGCGCTTTCACCTAAAGATGATTCTTCCGCCACGGCAATGGGAGCAGAAACCATCCTCGTCGTTCATTCGAGTCGTCATTTAAGACGCCGCTTGAGCAGAGTACTGGGGGCGAAATATAACGTTCTGGAGGCCGACTCGGAAACAAGGACTTTCGAGTATTTAAATGAGACTCACGTAGACCTAATTGTCTTGGACAACGAAATCAAAGGGAAGTCGGAAAACAGCCTCTGCCGAATCCTGAAAGATTCGAAAGAATGGAAGCACATTCCAGTAATCTTGGTGACTCTGGAAACAGATCTTCAAGGAAAGATTGAGGGTCTCAACATCGGCGCTGAAGACTGCCTGTCGGAGTCGTGCCACGATGCCGAGCTCCTGGCACGAGTGCATGCCTCCCTACGCCTAAGGAAGACCGAGCGAGACCTAGCGGTTCAATGGCGATTGCTTGAAGACTATGCCCAGAGGCTCGAAGAAGAGTTCGAAAAGGCACGGCAGACGAACGTTAACTTCTCAAAGAGCAATCAGATGCTCGAACAACGCAACCTTGAGCTGCAGCAAGCAAAAGTTCGAGAAATGACGCTGAGCGGTCAAGCCGAGCTGCTTCATCGGATCAGCAACATTATCAGAAAGTCTTTCAACATCAATGAGAACATTGGAGCCATGCTGGAGGATCTCTCCGAGCGGTTCTCGCTTGATTGCTGTTTTGTCATCCTGCCGTCCGAAGACGACCCGGCAGATACAGTTCGAAGCGAGTACGCCACATCAGACGAATACAAGCTGATGGAACGCGATGAAGATCTCGCAATTCTGGAAACATTCAAAGATAACTTCAGCATGGACCAGTGCCTAGTGGTCAGTGATGTCAGCCGTGACAGGCTAGTAGAACCGTTTCGAAAAACGATTCTTTCATCGTATCCGGTTCGCTCCCTCTTTTACGTTCCAATCACTTATGAAGAGAAACTGCTTGGCTTGATTGGCGGGCACAAATGTGAGTCCGAGCAACCTTGGTCGATGGAAAATCGCAACTTCTTCAAGTCTGTAGCCGATCAAGTGGCAATCGGTGTGACCAACGCCCGGCTTTACGCGCGCGTGCAACGCCAGGCCACCACCGACGGGCTGAGCGGACTCTTCAATCACCGTACCGGACAAGAAAAACTCGCCGATCAACTCAGACTGGCTGAACGTTACCAGCGTAATCTAGCGGTAGTCATGATCGACGTAGATCATTTCAAATCAATCAATGACAGATACGGACACCCGGCCGGCGATGCGGTTCTCAAAACTGTCGCCAAGCTGATTAGAAGCAATTGCCGAGACGTAGACATTCCGGTGAGATACGGGGGCGAGGAGTTCTTGCTCATTCTGCCGGAGGTGAGTCAGGAAGGCGCTGTAGTAGTAGCTGAGCGTATCCGCAGACATGTCGCGAGGGAAGCAATCGTCCACGAAGAAATAGAGATAACCGTCACAGCTTCATTGGGAGTGGCAGCTTACCCGGAAGATGCCGAGAATCACCAAAGTCTGCTGGATCTGGCTGACAAAGCGCTCTATATGTCCAAGCGCCTCGGTAGAAATCAGGTTCATACAGCCAGCGACCTGATGTTCTCTGAATTTTCAATCGGCGCGCAGACCGCTGCCCCCGAGACTGAGGCGCCGGCCGAGCCACCGGCCGCTCCAGTGGAACAAGACGACCTGTCACCACCGGCGGAGCCACCAAAAGAAGAGTTGGTGCCGGAAGTAGTGGAAATGGTGAAGGCGCTCGCCAGTGCACTCTATTCGAAATCCGAGTACAACAAGGAGCATCACCTCGAGACCGCCCGCTTCGCAGAGCTATTGGCCCGCGTGATGGGGCTGGGTCAACAACAAGTCGAACAGATTCGCGTGGCGAGCCTTCTGCATGATGTAGGCGTTTTGTCGATTCCGGAAAACATCATTAACAAGCCCGGACTGGTCACCGAAGAGGAAATGGACATCATTACTCAGCATCCGCAGCTCGGTGCCCAATTGCTGCGTCCCATCCAAGCGCTGAAAGAAATTTGTGACATCGTCGAAAATCATCACGAATGCTGGGATGGAACTGGCTACCCGCGTGGACTGAAGGGCGAAGATATTCCCTTACCGGCCAGAATTGTTTCGATTGTGGACGCATATCACGCCATGATCTCCAACCGTCCATATCGGCCGGCGATGTCTAAAGAGCAGGCGAGACAAGCACTTAAGAATGGCGCGGGCAGCCAGTGGGACCCATTTTTAATCGACATTTTCCTGGCGGTCCTGGAAAATCTCGAGCGCGAAGATATCAACTAACTAGAACCAAGCGCTCGTAACTTCGGCGGCAGCCCCGTCTGATCTCAGGCTGGGCGGCGGTGAGCCGAAGCGAGACAGAGCTTGACCGGGATTAGCTTGCGCAGAAATAGCCGATTCGCTCAAGGTGGACATGAATTGCTCCATCGCCAGCGGCGCGCTTTCCCCTCTTTGATATGGGAACCCGGAATTTTCCCAAGCCGGCTGCGTCAAATTATTGAAGCCGGTCCCGCTGGCAACTGGCGGGCCATCAGCATATCCGAGTCCATCACTGCTGAGCGGCACTTGCGCAAGCTGATCCCATAAAACAGCATTGCGAGCATCATTAGTGTAGTCACCGCTTAGAGGCGGCGGAGCGTTCGATTGAATACGCCGCGGCTCCGGCTCGCCAGCAGGCAGGATTTGCTCCTGAGCAACAGGAGAATCCGAAGCATCCTGGGTGACAGATTGATCGGCGGGCAACTGGCTCGAAACATTTGAAGACTGTTGATAGGGCTCGGAGCCTACCGACTGGTAGCTGCCAGACCAGCTTGCTGCCGTGTTTGTTTGTGCAGCTGCCGGCGGAGCGTACGATTCAGTCGGCGAAGCTGGCAGCGCCGAATTTGTGGTCGCATTGCTCTCACTGGAATAGGCTTGAGACTGGCTGTCCTTATAGTCTTCTGGCAGATTACTCAGATCGCTGGCCAGATACGAATCATAGGTTGGTTGGCTGGTGCTGTAGAGAGGCAGTTCCTGTGTTTGAGCCGATTGAGCCGGAACCACCGGCCGGGCGGGCACAGTTGGCAGCACAGCCGGTTGCACCGGCTGTGCTGTCGTATCTTGATACGCGGAAGCAGCTGGCTGCACTTGACCGGGATTAACAACCGGAAGCTGAGTGGTGGTCGTGCGCCGGCGCGGACGCAGACGCGGCATCGGGCGATAATTGGAGATCGGCATCTCTTCAGTTACAGCTTGTCCGGACGACATAGTTGAATACTCAGCTGTCTTCTTGGTCAAAATAGCCATTGTCGGCACATCTGCCAGCACATCAGCAGAAGCGGCAGGAGCGCCTGTAGCTGGCGCCTGTGGTGCGTAATAGGCAGCCGGTTGGACCGGTTCGGAGGTCTGATATGGTGTTTGCACCGGTGCTTCAAGCGGTGTTAGAGCCGGTGACTGCACTGGTGCTTGTGCAGGCGTGGCAATCGATGCCGAAGCCGGCGCTGCTTGCCGAAGTTTAGCTAACGCTGCTTGCGCACGCTTCTCCTCCATCAATTTCTCCAGGCGGTCGGTATACTCCGATACATATCGCTGCGCCAGATCTAACTGGTGCTCTTCGACAAAACTCTGTGCCAGATCCATCTGATTGCTCGCCAGAAACTCTTCGGCCAGCTGAACGCGATGTTCTGTGACATATCCGCGGGCCAACTCCAGAGCGTGTCCCATTATGTAGTTCTGAGCAAGCTGTTCGGGATACTTGTCGACATAAGCCAGATCCAGTCCGTTTTCCTTTGCATAATGATTGGCGAGATATAGCTGAGCGAACTCTTTCTTGTGCTTTTCCATGAAAGCTCTAGCCAGTTCGCGCTGATTTAAAAGGAGATAGGTCTCGTCGAACGGTGCTCCGTCAGAAAAATTCTCACGGGCATAAAGGTCAGCCAACTTGAGCTGCAAATCAGAACTACGACTGGCAGGCTGAACCATCACATTTTCGGGCGAAGCTTGCGGAGCCGGCGGCTGATTGCGATTGTGGGGCTTGACAGCTGGAGCCGTACTGGGCGGAGCTCCCGACCAATTTGAGCTGTCTTTGTTCCTGCTTGAACGCTCGCTCGGATTGCCTCCGAAGCCCCCGTTTGCAGAATTTCCTTCGTCCTGCCTTGCCATAGTCCCCTAAATCTCAGCCAGTCCTGCTGCTACCTATGTACCCATCCGATAGAACGCTTATCGCGAAATCCCCCAATCTCCCACCTGGGCCAGGTTTATGACTGATCGACCGGTCGGAGCGAGGATATCCGAGAACTGGACAGTGCGGTTGCAAACAGACTGATTGAAACCTGCCAGACCCTACGTAGCGCAATCTAACAGGCAACTCTGAAATTTTCGTGGAATTTGAAACTTTAATAGAACCGATATTGATTGAGAACTAAGGCGCCCCGGCCTTCTTATCTTTCGGTTCTTTGCCGTCCTTGGACTCTTTATCTTCAGGGAACGGATTATTGGCTTGCAGTTCCGCCAACTGTTTTTCGCCAATTTCCTTGAGGATTTTCCCCTTCTTGTACATTTTGTCGTTATGCTTCGACTCGCCCTTTTTCATCATCGAGTCGCCTTTACC
>CAZSNX010000328.1:0-5411 GCA_964607945.1 uncultured Candidatus Obscuribacterales bacterium | reverse complement strand
TTGTCCGGCTCGATGCGGCGATCTCCCACCCAACTCCTTCGGAACTAAATCGCTTCTTCATCTGGTATGCCGACGAAGCCAGCGACGCATGGTATCAGCTACCTTCCGGCGGATTCGGCATTTTTGTAGCAATCGGCATTACGGAAGATGAATGCAGCTTCGCCGAATCGATTGAAGAATATGGTGCTTGGTGCATACAAGAAGTATTGAGGCAAGTTGGCGTCGGACAACTTACCGATAACAAACGAAGTTCGGTGATGCAGAGAGAAGATATTTCAAACATCACTCAGTCCGTCGTAAACTACGCAGAGAACTTTCGGCAGGCTCAGTAAACTTGCAGGAGATTGATTGATGACAATATTGAGGCGTTCGAATCGTAAGTCGTCTGGCTTCTTCAGCCTTCGGCTCGCGTCTGTTGCATTGAGCGTATTGGTCTCCGCTTCGACAGCAGCATGGGCTGATGATGCCAAATCCTCCACAAGCGGAAAACCAGCAGCAACAGCTTCCGCCACCGATATTGCCCTAAAGGACATGCGCGATGAGCTTAGACGCTTACATCGAGCGGCACTCGATTTGATTAGCGAAGTCGAGCAACGCGATATGGTAGTGGTCGGTGCGCCTCAGCTCATAGAGCCAATTCCACAGAAGAGCGATCCGCACCCGGGCACCATGGAAGAGATGATTGTGCTAGGCGATGCACAACCTCCGCGCAAGAAGTGGTTGGACCTGACTATGGCGGAGGTTGAAAAACTCGTCGCATTGATTCAGCAGGACAAAGCAGCGATTGTGGTGCCTTCAGATAAAAGCAGCGCGACCAGCTCTCTGAAAAGCTTGGACGATCTGCTCGCCGACATTCAAAAGCATCTCGATGCACTAAAAACACTCACTGCCGGTCCTAAGTACCAGAATATCGAGATCGGCAAGGAAGCATTGGGCATTTTCGAAGACACGAAGAAAATCGAGCAGCCCTGGAAAGATCTCGTTCATTCTTTACGGTCTAACTAGTACCGGCTTGCATAAATTCGCGCACGCCGAAACGGGCGGCTACAAGAGCCGCCCCTACAAAAATCAGCGCGCGCTTTCTAATGCAAGTAGGTACTAGATCCGCCAGCATAACAGAGCGTCTGGTCCACAACACCGGTCCGGGCGAGCTTCACAGGGCACAGGAGATATGCCTGTTTGCGCCACCAGTGATGGTGCAGACTCAGCGTGTTACTTCCAGTAATGATCTCGGTGCTGACGATAGTATTCGAGCGTCATTGCCAGCCCTTCTGCAAGATCGTATTTCGGGCGCCAGTCGGCCACTCGGCTGATTTTGCTAATATCGGAATAGAAGTCACCCGGCTCTTGAGCTTTACGCTCAGGCGAGAACTCGGCAAATTCCCAAGAGCCTTGACCAGCCACCGAAATGATTGTTTTAACAAGCTCCAGGAAGCTCACTGGAACGTCGTTGCCAACGTTGAAGATCTCGCCGTAAGCTTCTTCGCAAATCGACGTTCTCAAAATCGCATCGACACAATCATCGACGAACAAAAAGTCGCGCAAGATGCTGCCATCGCCGAAAACCTGGATTTTCTGATTATCCATGGCTACACGGACAAACCAGTTGCACACTCCGAAGCGAGAATGGAGCATTTGCGAACGCGGTCCGTAAATGTTGCTCAACCGTAATAGTGTCGAGCGAATTCCATGGACGTCGTTATATACCTTGATGATTTTCTCCGCCGTCAGGTTAGAGATTTCATAGATTCCCTTCGGATTGGTCGGCGCTTCCTCGTTGACCGGCAGCGAAACCGAAGGCCCGTACTGCCCGCGCGTGCCCGTATAGACGACGATTGCATCCTTATTGTGCTTGCGCAGCGCCTCCATGAGCACAGCCGTCCCTGTTATGTTGATCTCTATGTCCGGGAACGGATTGGACAGGCTCATGATGTGACATACCTGCCCGGCCAAATGGAAAACAAAATTTTGATTTCTCACCAGGTAGCTAACGGCTGATTCGTCCCGAATATCGCAATAATTAACTCGGACGCGATCCTTGACTGGATGAAGATTGAATTCGTTGCCGCCGTAGTCCGGAATCATCGAATCCAGGATCGTAACCTGAGCGCCTAAATTCGCCAAACGAATAGCCAGGTTGGAACCGATAAATCCCATACCGCCAGTAATTAGTGCGGTCTTACCAGCAAATGTTTCCGGATTGAGAGTGACCACGCCATTAACTCCTGTTTAACTTCACGCTCTCATCATCGTAAAATGACCAAATGTGCGGCATAAGCTCGACGATGGACGTGGGCTCAAATCTTATCATGTGCAAAAACCCTCATTTTTAGCCGAATTTAAGCCCCACTAATTTCGCCGAGCCGATATTTCTTCTACTATTGACGAGTCATCTCCACCACGAGGTAGCGGGCTTTGAAGGTTCCATTCGGCGACTTAAAGACACATTACCGAACGATCCAAAAAGAGATAGACGGCGCCGTTCAGCGAGTCTTATCCAGTGGGCACTATATTTTGGGCCCCGAACTCGAGAAATTTGAGCGCGACTTCGAAGCATATCTCGGCACTCCTTACGCTGTCGGTTGCGCCTCAGGAACTGAAGCGATTTACCTGGCGCTAGCAGCTTGCGACGTCGGACCAGGCGATGAAGTAATCGTCGTTGCGCACACAGCCGTCCCAACCATTTCAGCCATCTCAATGACCGGAGCGACACCGGTTTTTGTCGATATCGACTCAGCCACTTATGTAATGGACGCTGCCGAGGTTGAGCAACGGGTAACACCCAAGACAAAGGCGATTATTCCGGTACACCTTTACGGACAGATGGCAGACCTGGATCTTCTGAAAAAAGTCGCCCTCAAGCACAAGCTTTTCCTAATAGAAGATGTAGCTCAGGCGACCGGCGCAAATTACAAAGGGCTCGGCAAAGCCGGCACATTTGGAGACTTCGGTGCTTTCAGCTTCTATCCCAGCAAAAACCTGGGCGCCTTTGGCGACGGCGGCGCCGTTTGCACCAATTCCAGAGAAAGCTTCGAGCGCCTCGTCATGCTCAGAAATTACGGGCAGTCCAAGCGCTACTATCACGATACTGTCGGCATAAACAGCCGGCTTGATGAGATTCAGGCGGCCATACTGGGAGCGCAACTGCCGCTGGTGGAATCATGGAACGAGCGCCGCAGACAGATCGCTCATCGCTACACCGAAGGATTGAAGAATTCGGTTGTAACACCGGTAGAAAGCTCATTCTCCAGCCATGTCTATCACCTCTACGTGATTCAAGCCGCCAATCGCGACGGTTTGCAGGAATTTCTGCTGGAGCGCGGAATTCAAACCTTGATTCACTATCCAAACCCGGCACATCTTCAGAAGGCCTACAGCTATCTGGGTTATAAGCCAGGAGATCTGCCGGTAACCGAATACGCTACCAAGCGCATCTTGAGCTTGCCGATGTTTCCTCAACTGACAGACGATCAAATCGATTTCGTCATTGAAAACATTCGCGAGTATCAAGATAAGAATGCCAATCGCGTCGCTGAAACACAGGGATTCGCAATGGCTAAGTCTGAGATTCCCCATAGGTAATTGCGGTGATGTTGAGTTCCGAACTTCCCAATCGCTCGACGAATATGAGATCGTCGCTACCAATCACCTCTGTTTCGGTGATTATTCCGGCTTATTACGACGAGACAACGGTCGGTCGACTGGTGACCGACTCGGATACTTTGTTGAAAGAGCTCTGTCAGGATTACGAGATCATCGTCACGAATGACGGCAGCAAGGACGGCACGCTTAAGGTGCTGCAAGATCTGCAGTGCACTATGCCACAGCTCAAGATAATCAACCACGAAGTAAACAAAGGATTCGGGACGACAATAAGAGAGCTATATTACGCCGGCAGCAAAGATCTGGTGTTTTCACTTCCAGGCGACTATCAATTCGCTCCCAAGGAGCTGCTGAAGATGGCCGAAGGGCTGCGCGAGCATGATTTGGTCGTAGGTTGGCGCATAAAACGCAATGATCCGCCGCGCCGGAAGTTTCAATCCTTCGTATACAACACCATGCTTCGCACCGTCTACGGTATCAGCTACAAGGACGTCAATTCGATCAAGCTTTTCCGCCGCAGCATACTTAACAAGATTACGCTCAAGTCGAGTACTGCGTTCGTAGATGCCGAATTTTGCATCAGAGCAGATCGCGCCGGATTCAAAATAGTCGAAATTCCAATCGAACATTTGCCTCGTTTGTCGCAAGGCGCATCCGGAGGCAAGCTCTCCGTAATCACCGAAACATTCTCCGATCTCTTCAATATGAGAACGGATATCTTGAATAACGCTTAGCCGTTTCAATCGAACAGGCAACACGTAACGCCCAAACCCATTCCGCTGGGCGGCTTTCCTTCAAGAATTGCTGCCCTTCGGACTTCTGCCCGCGCGCGGCAAGCAGCCTGGCGCCAGACGCTCACAACATGGTCACAACTCGCTCACCAACCGGTCATAGCCGGTCAGTAGACTGGTGAAACATCGGCTGGGAGGATGAACCATGAGAGACGACTTGAACATTTCCGAACAATTTTCCAATCGACTTTCACCGGCTAATTTTAACGAGACACCGCACCTGTTGGAAGAGTTTCTCAGCCAACAGATAGGGAAGCTATCATTTGGCACAGCTGATGCCCAGTGTTCAAGCATTGTGCCCGATATAGAGCTGCAGTTTCATAACAGTAACGCCTCCGAATCATCCGAAAAACCGCGGCGCAGTCGTGCTGATGCTGACTTTCTGATATCTCCGGAAGAATTAGAAATGCAGCACAAGGAGTGGGCAAGGCGGATCGATGAGATAGAACGGCAGGTACTCGATCAAATCAAAGCGAAAGAAGGTAAGCCGTGGGAGCTCAGCGCACTTCATCACTTGAAAGCTAACCTCTTTGACCTAAAACATGGAGTTGGTCCAGTTAACACGTGCACTGAGGGACGGCTCTTTCGCTGTAAGGCAGACCTCCTTGAAAGCAAAGGTGATACGGCCGGTGCATCCGAAGAGCTGATCAAGGCAATCGCGATCACTGAGGCCAGGCGCAGTACCGTCGCTTCATCACCGGGAGATCAAGCACTTCTGGCAAGCAACTATGCCCAATTAGCCGAAAACCTGCGGAAACTCGGAGACCCCAAAGCTGCTGCAGCAATCTTTGAAAGAGGAATCAATAGCCTGGAGGGCTGGTATGGCAACGATGCGGCCCGCCAGCTTTGCAAGCAATACGTTGAGTTCCTCAAAGATCTGGGCAAACCAGAGGAGGCCAGGAAGTGGCTGGAGGTTCAAAAGAAACTCCTACCATCGGAATACGAACATCAATATCAAAAAAGTGAGGCAAGACCTGGTTTTACAAAGGACTGCTACGAACACATTCTGGGCAGCTT
>CAZSNX010000327.1:0-5412 GCA_964607945.1 uncultured Candidatus Obscuribacterales bacterium | reverse complement strand
TGGGGGCTTGCCTTGCTGCAAGCCCTCAACGTAAAAAAATTGGAAGACGAAAAATTGTCCTGTGATGAGGCAGTAAAGCATGCGCGGAAGATTCACAAAAGCGCCATCTCTATCAGTACCAGGCTTTCCCAGGCGCTTCTAACTGACACCGACCCGGATAGACCAAAACCTCTTCAAACTGAATTCTTGAGTCTTGTGAATGCCAACTCAATGCGAATGCTTAAGGCTCAAATGGGTTCCGATTCGTCAAGGTCGAGCAATCAGCTAGCGCAAGGGGCCACCGCCGATAGTGAGATCAAGAGTTCGGATCGGACGAATATCAATCCGGATAAGATTCCAAGAAAGAACAAGGGTGACGGAGACTCTACCCAGTTAGTAAACGTCCCGAAAAAGCCAAGGAAGAACGCAAGCATTTCCGATTCAAATCAATCGGAAACAGATGCAGTAGTCGCCAGCGGTTCGAAAGAGATCGTGAGCCAGCAGCAATCGAATGACACCGCATACGCAATTGCATTTACCAATCGTTCCAGAGACAGCAACATTCAGTTTAGTGTCGATCAAGAAAAAATTGGGAAACTAGCGCTCAACAACCTGCCTGCCTCGGAAATCCTTAATGGCAGGTTCTTTAAGGGATATCATCCAATCAAAGTTGAGCTCTCACCGCCACTTGAGTTTATGTTCGTACCACTTGATCATGACAAGAAGCCTCATCTCATATCGTCAAATCAATTCGACCAGGATCGAAAGGCGGACTTCATTTCAAATGACCTGACCACGTCCGTGGCGCCCAATGCTTTTCGTCTTTCCAAACAAGTTTATGTCCCAAAGGCAAAAAGGAATATTCAACTTCAGGCGTGCTCCTTGAGTCAAGATATGAGCCCAGGCTTCGTGATGCAGCATACGCGCGGATTTATACGAATTGAAAATAAGGCCGGTTTGGTTGATCCAGGTAGCAGTAAGACTCTTCATGTTCTGGATCTAGCCAATCGTCAGATAGTAAAGGAGTACAAGCGTAACTTGAATCTTCCGGATGCACCGGAGGATGAAGGCGGGCTGGTGCTTGGAAGATCACTTTTTAATCCAGTAGAAGATCGCGAGGGGACTGACTCACCTTTTGCGAGTCAGTCTGCTGAGCAGATGTCCATCGCCTGCAGCAAATTAGCTGGAGAACTCGACACTGACCACTGCAAAGGTGCTCCGGACTATGTGTCTTGCTGCAAGGGTTTGCGCGGAATTGCCAATGTCGAACTTTGCGACGCTCCTGTTTACAACGAAGGCAAAATGGTGCCCTGGCCGAATCTCGGTAGTCCGAATATGCACCCTGTTTTTGGTTTTTTGCCGGCGTTAAGCAAGCCTGGCAGCGGAAAGGTGCATTATCCCGCCAGTGGTGGTGAGATTGAAAGGATGACACCTGAAAACGTGCACGAGCACAAGATTTTCTTCGACTGGCTTGCCGGCAACTATGATGCAGATAACGACGCGTGGCGCACTGCATTCATTAGTAACCCTGCAATGGTGGGGGGACTCATGCGTGCCAACCATGGCACCAAGATAGCAACTCCTTCATTGCGTTTTACGGCCGATCAATTCACTTCCGGAATGAAGGACAGGGTGCCGCAGGATGCCAAACGGGTAAGCCTGTTGAATGGAGAGAATGCAGCCTGGTTTACAAAAGATGGTAGTTTGTCATCACTTCTGACCGCCAGAGTTGGGAATCCTAAGGTAAAACCACTTTACGATCTGCTTGTTCAGCGTATTCGGGAGATTGCACCGAAGGCCTCGATCGAAGAGGTTCAGGGCATTTTCGCCAGCAAAAAGCCTATTCCAATGGGTTCGGATGCTTTCATTTACTCGAACGACAAGGGAGAGTTACAGCTGTCCGTAACCCCCGGCGATAAAATCCCTGAATGGCTGCAAAAGGTAAAAGATGAAGATCCGGATGGTGCAGTAATAATGTTCGAGTATCGCGAGACGGATGCAAACAAAGATCCGTGTTACCGGCTCGTCGATCCTAACGCCGACTGGGAAGGTGAGCTGAGCTCGTCTGTTGCTAGCAGATATCCAACCAGAGTGTGCAGCTACGATACCTATCAGTTCTTTCCATCCTCCGGATTTCATGGGCTATTAGCTGTATTGCAGTTGAATTCTCAATTGGAAAAAAAATGTGCCAAACAAGGAACAGTAGATTCTTCGAGCACATGGAATCAGCCGCAGGATTGCTTTTGCTTTCCGCCCAACACCGACCGAAAGAACAATTCAAACTGTGGCTCGTGTCTTTAATAGCCGCCAGGCGGAGTAACTTTTCGATCCACAAACGGATGAGACAATACACCTGATTCGTCAGCAACAGGTGGCTCCGTAAGCTCCGCCTCGGAAGATTCGGAGTTCTCCGGAATTGGAACAGTCAGGCTTTCGCTTGCTGTCGTGGTTGCCTGAGACTCCGTATTCTTAGACTTGAGCTTTTCTGAAAATATAGGCTTCGTGTCAGCCGCCGTTTCGGCAGCAGGGGACTGATCCGTAGCGTTAGTGTAATATGTTGGCTTTGAACCGATAGTCAAAGCAAGGGCAGTAAGCCCGATCACTACACAGGCTGCAGCAACTGTTGCTGCTTGACGAACATACTTTTTCTTAGCTCCTACTCGGCAGTCCTTTACTTGAAACTTCTTGTCCTTTCTCTGGAAGTAATTAACTTTACTTTGTCCTTCTCGTTGCACGACTAGTTCTTCTGCTTCAGCTGTTTCGAGACCGTCCAGATCATAGATATTCAGCCGGCAGCGGTCGCAATAGCGTACACGCGTGAAACCAGTCGAACCGCCGCTCATCTCATCCCAGCTGACAGGGCAATCGGAGCTCTTGCGAAACTTTACAATCGGGCAGCTCGGCTTAGTCTGCGAAGGCGCAACTAGAAACTCCATCTCTTCCTTTAGCCTGGCTTCTTCCTTGCTCTTAGTAGTTAGAGCAAACTCTCTCAGTGCATCGGTATCGAGCAGAGTGCCTTTAAAGACTCGGGACAGCTTGGTTCTTCCTTTCGACATTTTTATGAAGACGTTTGCTTTTACGCCCGCCGCCTTCTGTTCCGCATTCTCTGATGAAGGCAGCGCTATTGATTGGTGGCTGGTATCTACTGTAGTCTGCACCGCATCTGGTGCGTTTTCGATTAAAGCATTGCCGGATGAGAGCAGTTTCTCCAGATCAAAATCCTGCGGCGGCACAGGCGTGGGAATCTGCGGGCTGTCATTGCCTAGGCTGCCGGATGACAACAGCTTTTCGATGTCGAATCCCTGCGGAGCGGAAGTGGGAGCAGGACCTGAAGCCGCCGATTGCCCAGAATTAGCTTCCGCTCTTGGTGTCGACTCTGGCATTGAAGAAGTACTCTTTTCCACAGGCGGTTTATTGACGCCGCCAGAAGATTGCTGATCTTCCCCAAGCAACCGAGCTGTTATCTCTGCGCTCAATGCCAAAGTTCGCTTCAGTGTCTGCTTGAGGAATTTTGGTACTTTCGCCGCTGGAGGCTTTGTCGAATCTTTGGCGGAAGATGAGACTGGGCTGTGGTGGTTCAAGTTCGAATTAGAAGATATCGACTCGTCCGGGTCTTGCGGTCTCGACTGAGTTTGAGGATCATCCATAGGCTTTGATACGGCTTCAACTAAGCTCAGATAATTTGAACTGTGAGGCGTGCCGGCAGCACACCTCAATTATATCCTGCGCAAAACATCGACCAGCCTGCAATCAGATTGCTTCCAACCAAGCGTTGGGAGGTTTCGGAGCAGCTGGGGGGTTTGCGGGCCAACAGGAGTGGGAAGAAGAGTTAACGAGGCCAGGAGAGCAGGAGCGGCTATTAAATGAGCATGGTCGGACTCTAAGAGCAAAAAGTGGAGCTTAATGGCGAAAGTCCTTGTCATAGACGACGACCAAGACCTCTGTACTATCGTTGAGGATTTCCTCATGATGGAGAAACACTCTGTTCGTTCTGTCCACACAGGCGCGCAGGGATGGGAGTTGCTTAAGAGCTACCAGTATGAGCTTGTAATTTTGGACTGGGACTTGCCGGATGCAAAAGGCGTGGAGATTCTAAAACGGTTTCGTGACGAGGGTGGAAACACTCCAATCATTATGCTGACTGGTCATAGAACAATTGAAGACAAGGAAGCCGGACTCGATTCAGGAGCGAACGATTACCTCACAAAGCCTTTTCATGCCAAAGAGCTGGCTGCCCGCATTAGAACAGTTTTTCGCACAATTGGCACGGCAGCCCCGCCACCGACACCCCTGGGAACTAACAACGAGGCGATACTGGCTAAAGCAAACCTATTTGGCACCGCGCTTGCCGCCAAGTACGAATTTGTGGAAGTCCTGGGCGAAGGCGGACTGGGAATTGTCTTCAAAGCCAGGCATCCACACCTTGGCATACCGGTGGCTGTGAAAATGCTTCTTTCCCAGCAAATCAGCGAGGAGGACCTTTCCAGATTTCAGCTCGAGGCTCAGACCTTGTGTCGGCTTGAGCACCGTAACATCGTCAAGGTGTACGATTTTGGCATCACTGAACGCAGGCAGCCTTACATGGTTCTTGAGTGCGTACAAGGTAAAGATCTCGGCACGATTTTGGAAGAAGAAGATCATTTCGCGCTTAAGCCTGGTCTGGACATAATGATCCAGGTTTGTGACGGGCTGGCGCACGCGCATGAAATGGGCATTCTGCACCTGGACGTCAAGCCTGGCAACATAGTCTTGAAGCAAATGGACGGAAAACCATCGGTTCCCAAAGTGCTCGATTTTGGACTGTCTCGCTTGCGAGACTCGAGCAAAGAAGCAAAGATCAAAAGCGATCAGCTCAATGAGTCAATCGGCAGCCCGGCATATATCAGTCCAGAACAGCTGTTGGTCAAGCCACTCGATGAACGAGCGGACATTTATTCAACCGGCTGTGTCATGTATGAGCTGTTTACTGGTTATACGCCTTTTGTCACAGATCATGTAATGGAACTGCTGCGGATGCATTTGGAAATTGTTCCGCAGCCAATGCGCTCTATTTGCCCGGAATTCGGCTTGCCGGAAGTACTCGATCGGCTGGTCGCAAAGACACTCGAGAAAGATCCAAACAAGCGCATCCAATCTATGAAAGATTTGCGAGATGCGCTAATGTGGCTCCAGAGTCAGTTTGCAGCAGTTCCAAACTGACTCTACGAGCAAGGAGATAACCTTGACTAGAACGGCTATTTCCGCGTTCTTGTGGTGATCTAGTTAGCTGAAAACGCTTATTCTTAGTAAGCATATGCACTCTGCCCCGGAGAATCTGACCTTCGCGCGGTTTTCTAAGAAATTGAGAAATAGATTTCTGGGTGGCAGAGTTTCTAACCAGTATCTAACTAATCTTGGTCAGTCTGCAAAGTGACGATCAATTGCCACCACTAG
>CAZSNX010000326.1:2123-5435 GCA_964607945.1 uncultured Candidatus Obscuribacterales bacterium | reverse complement strand
CCCTTCAAGTAGCCGCATGAACGTGGCTCTTTGCTCTTGTGTCAATCTATTGACAGCATCTCTTTGTGCATCGGTAGTGACAGCTCTCTGCCTTAACATGGCTTCAAGCAAGGGTCGGTCAGCAGCAGACATCGAGCCAACAAATGTCTGTGCTTGCACTGCTTGATCTAAAATCCTCATTACAAGCGGATCAAACAGTACCATCGCATCTTGATCTTGCCGGGTTCTCAAGCTTTCACGAATGGCTGCCAGCTGCTGGGTACTGAGGCTGAGTATATGATTCGTAAAAGAACTAAGCCCTCTGAGACTGCCGTATCGTTGAACAAGACAGTTTATGTAGTTGTTTGCGTCACTGACACTGAACGATGACCGCAGATGCATATTAATCAAGAACATGTCATTCTCGATGCGTACATCCCTATTTCGTGGTGGCAATGATTCATGCGCTGCTCGTAATGCTTCGCGAGCTGCGCGCTGAAATTCACCCTGGCTTCGCAAGGCTGGGTTCATTCGGCACGCTGCTTCGATTTCCCTTGTTACATCAGCGACAGTTGCATTAGGATCTGAACCCAGCCTACTCAATTGAGCAGTGCCGTCGGGGTGAGTATGCCCTTGTACTGCGTTGTAAAGTTCTTGTCTGTAGAATTCTAGATTGCGAATGTCTCTTCGAGCTTGTTCGTCGCCTTGTGCTGCTCGTTCGCCCAATTGACGTACTAGCGCGTCAAACCTATATGGATCACCTTGAGCTATTTCTTGAAGATCTCTGTAAACTTCTCTTCCACTCGTAAAACTGCTCAGTTGGGCATCCGACATCCCTCTAAAGTGTTCTTCGCGACGAAGCCCATTTGCTGTAAGTCGATCCAGGTGATTCCTATAATCAAGCTTTGGCTGGAGTAGGGCACGCAAATTTGCTCCCACTTCGTCCCCTAAAAAGTTACAGTACCTGCCTAAAGAGTTGCTGCTTGTATCTAAAGGGTTGCGGTTTGTGTCTAAATAGCTACGGTGTGCATCTAAATAGTTAAGCTGCAGTATAAGAGCATCCCATTGCTCTCTTGTTAGATTGTCTGCCGCTCGTTGCAAAGTCGGCTGCCCAATCGAACCTGTCCAGCCTCGTTGCTGCGCAAGTGCAGATATCAACCCACCACCCGGAGTTCTTATCTCATCGATAAGCTGAGCCACAATCCGGGACCCATTCCAGTTGAACCCATTGGGCAGACCTTCAATTGCCGAGTTGAGACTGCGGAAGAAGGTCAATGCTTCGATGTTTTGTCTTCTCTCTTCTGCTGTCCCCACATTAACTAGGTTCAGGTTTTCGCTTAATTGTTGCCCTCGGAAAAACATTGCCCTTCTTTCCGGAGGCATTTCTCGCAGGACACGTCTGATCGTATCGATATCATTGGAAAAAAGTCCGTATGCATCTCTTATTACTTGCGCCTCGGTAATTTGTCCAAAGATAACTGCCTCACAAGCACGCCATCTCTCTTGTTCACTGAAGTTCCTGTTCTGGCTTATGCCTGTAAATAGTTCAGTATATCCAATCAAATCTTGAATTACTCTCCTTCGCGACTCGGGAGTCAAAAGAGAGCAGGCGAGCTCTAAATTAGTGATATTGCCGGAACGATACGCCGTCTGAACATGGTTGATAATTTCTTGTTGATCGTTGCGGAGAAATTCCTTCAAACGGTCCTTGGCAAACTGAGACAGCCTGCTGTCATTCAAAGCATCGTCCAGACTGACTCCATAGAGTGTGCGATAGGTGCTTCTCAGCTCCTCAAGTTGTGCGGATGTTAGAGTGCTGATAAGCTGGCAAAGATTTCTTTCGTATCTGTGTCTGTCCTCAGGCGCCCGTCCGTTTGAGAGCTCCAGCAATACTACATTGATTCTGCCAGCGTTGTCTGCTTCCACTCTAGTGAAATTTGGAGCATCTGATCTTCGCAGCTGATTTAGCAAGCGTTCAAAAAGGTCCGGTGCGGAAACGGTTCTACCGGGGCTAAATTCGTTGTTCTCAACAATCCGAATTCCGAATTGATTTACAATCGCCTGTTCCAGAGTTGTATGTTGTTGATGTCTCGCTCTGAAGAGCTCTCTTATGATCTGTACCTCGGCAGCAGGTCGGACCAGCAGGAGACGCTCTATTTCTTCCAGACGGCTTTGCCTGGTTTCAGTGCTGCGGTTGCTTCCGAGAAGTTCTATAAGACGGTCGGTAACCTCAATGAGGTCTACACGACGACCATTTTCTTCTGCTCTTAATGACCTGTTAAGTCTATATTCGGTTTGAACGGCATCTCCGTGCCCTTCGCGGAAACCAATCTGGCGATAGGTGCCGTCTGTACGTACAACGACCACGCCTTGCCATGCGCCGCCGCCTTCTCTCGTCCAGTTGAACCCGTCAGTTGTGTTCCACCATCTACCGTCACCCATATCTACGGCGACTATTTGATTTGAGACTCTTACGTTCTCTATACCTCCCGTATTCCCACTAGTGGTCTCGATAGATCGCGTGATCGTGCCGTAGCGAAAACGTTTGCGATTACCTTCACTGTCAACGGTTTCAATGATTCGTCCCTCATCATCGAGCACGCGTGTGGTCCCAGCCTCTCGAATGAGTGTGGTGCCATCCGTCCGTCGCAGTATCTCAGAAGATCCAAGCTGCGGAGAAGTTTCGCGCCTGGTGCCATCAGCACCAACAGTAATCACGGCAGTTCGTTGCTCGTTTGAGCCTGTTCGCGTCCAATGTAATTGATCTGTTGTCCTCCATTCTCCTGTGGAGTCCTTATATGCTACCAACCTGCCATTCTCGTAAGTATATTCAGCAATCCGCCCTTGCGTGTCCCGAACTCTTGTGACCAGTCCACCCACTGCTTGAATGTAAGATCCATCGCCCTTATAGATGTAGTCGTATTGGGTTGAACGACCTTGCGATGTCCATCGAACAATGCCAGTCTCAGACACAGAAAGTGTGCCTTGCCAAGGTCGGACTGTGTTTTCTCGAGTCCAAGTAACACCGTTGGGCTCTTGTTCACGTTTCTCCTTTGTCCAATTAGTACCGTCTGTTGTTGTCCACCTGTGTTGTCCCCCTGGTTCAACAACGGACACTAACCTGCCAGATTGATCGTATTCAAATTTGAAGGACTCATTTCTCGCATTCCGTACCTCTATTACCTGTCCTTGCGCATTTTTGTATACACGCGAGCAATCTGCATTTTGTCGATGGAAAATTGCGTTGCCCTGTGAGTCTCGGTCCTCCGTCCAGCCGTCTGGTCGTCTTATTGGAACGAATCTTGCTCCTTCCACCGACATTCGTAGATGGCC
>CAZSNX010000326.1:1229-2113 GCA_964607945.1 uncultured Candidatus Obscuribacterales bacterium | reverse complement strand
GGATTGGCTCTAACATCAAAAGCGGTGCCATCTCTTCTCCATAAGTTCCCACCTCGATTTCGCCACACGGTTCCATCCGGTAAGCCAACATACACCAGCCTGTCTTGCTCATAGCGAAAAACGGTTTCCTGCCCGTATCTGTCCTGTGTAAGAACGACCTTGCCCTGGTCATTACGGACTACCATCGAGCCGTTTAGGTTGAACGTAACTGATTCTTGCGTGGCAGAGCCTGCTCGGTTGTCTGTTCGTGGACCAATCCCTCGCACCAGTCGTGAAAGATCTCCAGTTAATGTCAAATTGCCGTGCTCGTCGAGAATGCAGTTGCCGGAAGCACCATTTTGCCCAAGGCACCAACCGTTACTTGTCCTTTCCAAGCGCTGCGCGTTAGGGAGAATAATTGTCCTTGGCTCAACACCAGCTCCACGATCTGGGGGCAAGTACTCTATTGTTCCGCGTGACGTTATGGTCTTGATGATAGCACCATGGGCATTACGCAGGATTTGCGAACCATCTTCCATTATTGTCAGGCTGCGGTTTCCCTCTCGAACAGTCAGGCTGCCATCGGCATTGTTTACAACATCTCGTCTTCCTGCAAGATGAAATGTGAAACTACCGTCGGTGCCCACTGCGATTGGTCGCTCTATGACGACTGTTTCGCCTGTTCTGGAATTTCGGAATGTGCGCCCGTCCGTTGAGGTCCATGACGTACCATTGGACTCTCTAATGCCGACTACTTGTCCATCAACATCAGTAGTAAATTCTCGCCACCTCCCGTTGGCCAGCGACACACGGCGACTGGTGTCCTGTAGTCGTTGTTGTGCCTCTTGTATCTGATCGAGATTTCCATTCACCAGCTGTAACTCTAGTTGGCCGGCTCCATTTTC
>CAZSNX010000326.1:0-1219 GCA_964607945.1 uncultured Candidatus Obscuribacterales bacterium | reverse complement strand
CAAAACGTGCAAGATATCGAGCAGCAGCACCGTTAGGATCTTGAGCGGCTAGAGCCTGCAATCTGCGCAATGCATCGAGTGCCTGCTCGGCAGTGGTAGCACTAGCCAATTGCTGTGCAACGCCCCTTGGACTTTCAAGGCTTCCGGCTGCTCCTGCCGTCCCGGCTACACCCGTATCTCCAACGGCACCGGCTAATCCAGAATCGCCGACAATTCCGGCTACGCCGGAAGCTCCACGTGGTCCAGCAACGCCAATGTCTCCAGTTGGACCAACCAATCCTTGTGGCTCAAGTCTTACGACAGGCTGTTCTGGAGAGCCGCCAAGGCGGGCACGAAAGTTTGCGCCGCTCCCGAATGCAGGCACGTCATTTGCACCAACTCGGAGAGGTCCGTGCTCTGGTTGACCGGTCGTGTTGGTTTGAGTGACCGGTCTTCCATCCAGTCCGTAGCTCAGGAGTTCACCATTCGTCAGCCTGATGCTAATGCTGCCGTTTCGCCCGATTTCAAGCCGGATGTTGTTCTCTCCCGTAGCCGGATCCAGCATTGCTCCCTGATAGATAAGAGATTCAGACCCGGCTTGCCCGCGAGGAGGACGTTGAGTTCCTGGCGGAGGCGTAAGCTCTTGAGCGCCGCCAGTCCGTGCCTGTCCTTGCGGTCGCGGCTGCTGTTGTGGATTATCAGCTTGAGGTTGTCGAATCAGCACCCGACCATCGGGAAGCGTAACTCTATTTCCTTCAACTCTGAGTTGGCGTCCATTACCGTAATTGATGCCAGCAAAACTATGCTCCTGGTTGTACACCAACTGCTGCCCGGTGGAAAATCTGTAAGTGCTTCCCAAAACTTCTGAATCTCTCGTGCGCTGAATACGCAGTTCAACTGGAATCTCTCCGTTTCGCATTCTCTGCCGATCTTGGGCTGTAGCATGCGTCGTAAAATCGATTACACGCTGTCCGGTGCTACTCTCGCTTCTTTCAGTTCCCTGTCTCCAGCCTCCTTAACAACACACTTACGCTCGTTCCAATCGTAATGATACGAGCGACCATCTGCGAAGTGATGAGTTACGGTATCTCGTCTGGTATCGCGCACAATCCGATCGGGTCTGCCATCTTCATGAGCGAATGTTATGGTCGTGACACCATTTTCTGTCGTCATAGATGTGATATTGCGCCAGCCCGACTCCACATTCACGCTGCCGTCACTGTTTCGTCTGGGATGCCCG
>CAZSNX010000325.1:2280-5445 GCA_964607945.1 uncultured Candidatus Obscuribacterales bacterium | reverse complement strand
TTCGAACTCCCGACCTCATGGTTCGTAGCCATGCGCTCTATCCAGCTGAGCTATGGGCGCGTACGAGGTTCATTATAAGGCATCCTGTACGTCAATAGAAGACAAGAGGGGGCTGGTTAAGAGCGTAAAAGTGGGACTTTCAGTTGCCAGAGTAGCGTCGCTCGAACTAGAGCTGCCCGAAGGCGGCAAGTTGCCTACTCACCGTAGAATAGATATATGTTTCGTCCGTTTTGAGGCTGTTAATGAGCTTTCAGTTTCTAGAACATCTGCAAGTCTTCACGAGAAAGTGGAGTATTCCATTTGTCTCGTGCTTCTCATTGTTATCGTTATCAGCGGTCTATGCAGACTCATCTATCAATCCTCAGAATGTGCATTCGGATAAGAATGATGCACTCGCACTGAATGACAATGAAGTACAAACAGGCAAGATACCTATTGGAAATAGCTCGGAGATGGCTCAAAAATCAGAGGACGATGCGCAGTATTCCAGTGAGTCCGGCGTTGAGCCGCTGCCTCCGGTGCAGCCAGTCACTCCAGCCGAACGGCCGAAAGTGCCGCTGAGTCAACTTGAGGATCAGATGTTTGAGTTGGTGAACAAGGACAGAGCGCTCAATGGTCGCGAACCGTTGCGTCGAAGTAAGAAGCTTAACGAGTTAGCTGCGATCTATGCGCGCAGGCTGGTCAACGACGGATTCTACGGACATGTTGATCCGGAAGGACGTTCAGCGCAAGTTAGGATGCAGGAATTTGGGATACACTTTCTGAAGATGGGTGAAAATATTGCTCGATTCGGCCGCAACGGCAAGCGGAACGACACTCAACAGGTTGACCATTGCGAAGAAGCGATGATGGCTGAGCCGCCGGATCAGAAGAATCATCGAGGCAATATTCTCAATCCAGCGTTTCGTTTCGTCGGAATCGGCATGGGTCGTACTGATGCGAAGCTATCCATGGTGCAGGAATTCTGCGACGTCGACCCTGATGCTACTACTACTACTGAAGCGGAAAAGTAGAGTCAACAGAAATAGCTCTCCGGAGGCGCACTGTCACTGTGCCTTCTTAATAGCTGGTGGTGCCCAGTCACCATTTAGTGCACCGGGGCGCGGAGCATATAACCTCATGGTAATACCCAGCGTGCCTGATTTTGGAGCAGGTAGCCAATTGGACTCCTTATCTGCGCCGGGACTTTCGTGCTGAATGTAGATATCGAGCGAGCCATCGGCATTCTTCTTCAACGGCATCCACGAGCTGATGGCAAAACGATTGATGGGGTTGGCCACCTGAAATCCATCGGCGTCGTACATCGTCACAGACCAAAAGGCATTTACCGGCGGAAGCTGGTCCGCAGCAAAATGCAGTACATAATTCTTCTCCCCCTGTACTGGCTGCCCGTCGGCATCCACAAGATTCATCGGATAGATAGCATCTTCCGGTTGATTGGCTCCCAGTCCGATCATTGCCACAATTGCACGTTTAAGGTAGTAGTTGCCATAGACGCCCATACTATCGGTGTTCATCGACCAGCCGTTAGCCGGACGTCCCATGATTTGTACTTTGTCTCTCATCAACTTGAGTCCGTCTTCTGCGCCGTGCGCGAACTCGCTGGCTACTGACGGATCTAGCTTATCCAAATCGAAACTCTTGCCAGGCTCAAATCCAATACTCTTCAGCCTGGCTATCAGTGACCAGTCTGTGTAATGCGGTTTGTTTTGCTTGAGTAGCTCCGCTGCACGCGCGAAATATGCCTTAGAAGACATTTTGTTCACGGTCTCAAGTGGTGGAGTAGTCATGTCGATGTTTGGATCGACTGTGGACGTCGGCGGAAGTGTAGGATTTCCCCACTGAGACAAAGGTGTGATCGTCAAGCCGTCTTGCAAAGCGTTTACAGATTGATAGTCTTCCGGTCCGTCAGTTTTGACCCGACCGATAATCCAGACGTACGGAGTTGGTGCATCGATACGTTCAATTCCTTGCGGAATCGCGCCGGACCAGCCAGGTGGAACAATTGCGTATTTTTGGGCTTTGGTGCCGCTGGTTCTCGCTCCCGGAACAGCAAACACATCTGACCACATATCGAGCATAGGAAGAAGGAAATAGCGTCCCGCGGTGTCAGGCACCGATACAATTGCCGGTTCTGACGACAAATCTAGCCATGCAGAGCTGTAGAGCGTGTCGAAATTCGGGCGCACGACGGTTCTAAAATTCGCATCTGGATACTTCCGCATGTGCGAAAAACTATTTGCGGGACCAAAGCCTGGTTGTTTACCCGGTGGCAAATTAATAGATTGCCTGCGGGTAACGTCCATCGTAATCAGGGGATAGAAATAGCAAAAGGCTTCTAAGCCTATCTCGCGTGCCTGTTGTTGAGTCATAAATTGTTCCCTTTCTTCGATGGCGCTGCCGAAACGAATACACAAAGACAGTGCTAATCCGATGGCGGCAACGAGGCTAACGGACGTTATCTTGACGAACTGGTAATGCATTGGAAGTTGATTGTATATGTAACAGTTATTTTAACTACTTGGCATTCGGTGACGCCCGTTTGCTCGGCAACTTGCACGCTTCTTCCGATTAACTAGCGGGACATGACTCAAAGAATAAGGCGCAGTTCGGACGAGCAATCAAGGGACGTTCAAGCTTGCAAATAGAAAGGGCAGGGAGTAATCCCTGCCCTTGGAACAAGCTGTCAACTCAACCAGCTATGGAGAGCTGTGATGCGATGAAGACGAAATAGGAATCTCTGCCGCTGGTGGCGGTGCTGCATTCTGTTGCCTCAACAGGTTGGCCAAGGCTACTTGATTGGCTGCGTTGTTGTTGCCACCACCACCATTGCTGCATGCGATCGCAATCGGAATAGCAATTGCGCATGCAATCACAGCCATCACGCAAGCGATTGCGACAATCTTTCCGACATGTCTTTCACCGCTGGATGTTTGCTGCTTAGGTTGCTTTTGTTGCTTGGGTTCCTTTGCAATGGGGGCGGCGTGACCGGTGCTCGTAGAAGTGAAGGTACAACGTTCGCCTTCGCCCGAGAAGGCTGTTCCTGTTGCGATCGCTGTTCCTGCGGCTGCCGCTACTGGAATAGAGAACGTGTAGCATCTCGGTGACTTGATTCTGGTAACGATTGCCATCGGTACGCGACGACGCTTGCCGTCTCTTTGCTCG
>CAZSNX010000325.1:0-2270 GCA_964607945.1 uncultured Candidatus Obscuribacterales bacterium | reverse complement strand
GCAATCTTCATGGTTGATAGCAATTATGTGACCGCTGACGACACTACCATCGGTGCAGTCAATCAGCTCTTCGACGTTTGGATCATCAATCTCGGATAGTTTCGAACCGCTAGTAAAGAAGCAACCGCCTTCGATTTTGATTTTCTTGCCGGTTCCAACGCAACGGCTCTTGTAAACCACCCCTGACAACACAGTTTTCTTCTGGGTGATATCGGCGCCGGAGACTAACACGTCTACGACGTTGCCCTTAACTGAAACGACTCCATGATCGAGTTTCAGTTTGCCTATTCTTTCAGCTACGACTTCTCCCACAAATGTTCCATCGCTGCCGTTACCGACTGGCGTGAAGTTAATGGTCGCAGCACTTGCCGGAGTGCCCCAGCAAGTGAACTGAATAAAAATAAGCACACTCAATAAAGTGGCTAGTCTTCGCATAAATTCCCCCGTCTTCTAAAAGAGCTCGCTATTGACTGGTTGCCGAGGGAAAATCCCCCAAATAAATAAATTGAACTTTGATAGTAAGTATCAACGAATGATTATCCTACGCACCAAATCCCTTTCAGTCAATTACAAATCCATTACAAATTGGAGGTACCGTTTCAGCCGTACAGGCTGAAACTAGGTTGCAATAAGGCTCAACGCGTAACACAAGTCCGGATGAACTAAGTCTGCTCCATCGCTTGACTATCCGGAGCGATGGAGAAAAGGTCAATGTTGTCAGCCCTTTGCAACCGGCTTCATGACATTCCTGTCGACGACGTCGTGACGTTCCGATAATATATATCACCACCGGTAGTGCTATTCGAAGCCACTAAATTTGGTTGCATAAAGAAATGTACAGATTGAGCCGCTTTTGTTTTTGGAATCTTAAATCGATCCGGTCTCAACAGGCTAGGCTAGCTGTAACAGTCAGTCGAATGACTACCTCTTCTGTTCCTCTTGCTAGACTTATCGCTGGGTGCGTCATGTTGATGCTGTTAACGGTGTTAATCCCGCAGTTTTGTCTGGCTAAGAAGACAGGCATCGTCAAAACTAAGGGGCAACCTCAGACGGCTCAACCCAAAATTACAATCCTCAGCCCAAAACCGATGCAGACTTTCGGGCACGATCCCGTTGTCGTAAATGTACTTGTTGAAAACTTCAAACTACAACAGCCGGAGCCATTCTTCGGCGAACCTAATCCGCGTCCGCTTGGACATATTCATTACTACTTGGATTCTAACCCGGTAATCGCGACGAGTTCTCGCAAAATAATGCTTGGGAGCAACATCGACGGCGAAAATCTGAAGCCTGGAGAGCACAGCCTGACCGCCGAGCTCGTTCATGACAATCATACCCCTTTAAATCCCAGGGTCTACAAGCGCGTGGTCTTCTTGGTCAAGGATTTTTCGAGCAACGATAAGTCTGCTGGAAGCGACGGCGACGCCGGGCTTTCAGGGCATGTCAAATAGCGGGCGAAGGTCCCAATAGCGGACCGAAGGTCCGTTGACCGAATTAGAAGCTATTTGCGGATGAGGCATTACTTCCGTGACTGACGAGTTCGCAAGTCCTGATGTAACCCTCAACGGTCTTCTTGAGCTCAGGTGGCGATGAGGCAAGTTTGTACTTGAGAAGATGGAACTTGAATTTCAAGCTTCTGGCATACTCACGAGCATCTTCTCGTGCTGCTTCGCTCTTCGATTGATCGTTTGCTACGTTTGCTGCTGCGTTTAGCGCTTCGCCAAAGTGGTTGACTTGGCTGCGCAAGTAAGCATCGGTATCACCGGAAGTATCAGTTTCCTCTTCGGCAAGTTCTCCAAGTGTTCGATAGTCATTCTGCCTCAGCGCCTCTGCTCTCGGGTCATTGGCATCTGAACCATTGGGGATATGAGTTTGTGCCGGTGGTTGGTTGGTGTCTTTACTCGCCACGGTGGTTGGAGTCACATTAGTGGCCGGTGTGCCGGAATCCTGCGGAGTCTGCGGTGTCTGCGCGCCACCAGCATTTTGTGAGTTGTTCTTATTCATCATTCCGCTCACTAGAGCGTTAGTTGCCCCTGCCGCAACTCCTGTCGCAACGCCTGCCGCAATCATCGATCCGACACCAGGTCCGCCGCGATTATCCCAATCTCGATCGCCTCTTCGCCGATTACGGAATCTTGGATCGAAGCGTGGATCGCCGGCAAAGCGAGGGTCCATCCTTCCAGGCTGATTGTTCCTACCGCCGCCCATATTGCCGCCGCCGCCCATATTGCCGCCGCCGCCCATATTGCCGCCGCCGCCCATATTGCCGC
>CAZSNX010000324.1:5033-5450 GCA_964607945.1 uncultured Candidatus Obscuribacterales bacterium | reverse complement strand
TTGTCATAGATGTTTGTGCGATCGCCGATCTGCTGGGTCAACCGTCCCTGCTTGTCGAATGATAGCTTGCCGCCATCTACCGTCTTCTCAGCCTTTCCGCCTTCGCCAACCTTGCTGACTGATTTGATCTCTTTCGAGTTGAATTGATCTGTCTCGACTTTGTACTCAGTGCCGTCTTTGCTTGTGAATCCGGTCGTGGTGTAATTGCCTTTGCCATCGCCTTCTTGAGTCGTTTTGTTGCTGTTGGCATCGGTAATCGTCCGCTCTTTCTTGTCGGCGGACGTTTGAGTTTTAGTTCCTTCCTTTAAGTTGTACTCAATATCTCCGCCGGTCGGACTTTTGAAGCTTATATTGCCGGTTGCCTTATCGACGTTGATCTTTCCGTCTTTGACGCCTTGTGCATCAAGGAAGGTCTTG
>CAZSNX010000324.1:0-5023 GCA_964607945.1 uncultured Candidatus Obscuribacterales bacterium | reverse complement strand
TCGGCGTTGACGATTTTAGAGACATTGCCTTCTTTGTCGTACTCTACTTTGAGCGCTGTTCCATTGAGATCAATAGTGCTGGGCCGACCTTCTTTGTCGCGCGACTGGACAGGATTGTCCGAATTCTTTCCAAGTTTGAATCCAGGCAATAAGCCACGATCCAGCAAATCCAGTGAACTGTTCTTGTTGCTGCGATTGAGATCGTCGAGAAACTTGTTGAAATCTTGACGGACATCTGTGAAAGAGAGCGCTGCCACCTGGGTCGCAGTATTGTTGCTCTCAACCGGTTTCTCTACAGGCAGTCTTTCCTGATTCTCTGCGCCTTGAGGCATTTGGGATAGCCCTCGTACTTAGTAACTAACCAGCCTTCAAAAGTCTGGTCGCTCCAACCAACCGCAGTCAGTGTAGGGAGAATTTGTGAAAAGTCCGTGAAATAGTTCCGTACAGCTAGCGCAGGGTTTCAGCGAAGGGGGAGGAGCCCCAACCAAGTCGGTAGAGGCGGCAGATGTTTTGCAGCCCGTGACATGGACATCTGTATATGCGACAATTGACCGTTGCTATAGAGACCGGTGTCTGCGGGAGTGTCTGCGTCGATTATGGCTGGGGCGCCTACCAAGCAAGTAGAGATTCAGTACTTTGCTGTGCTCAAGGAGCAGAGCGGCATCGCATCGGAGAATGTCCGAACCACGGCTGAAACGCTCAGGCAGCTTTATCTTCAACTGAAAGAAAGACACAAGTTCGGTTTGCCGATTGAAAGCTTGCGAGTGGCAGTCGACGACGAATTTGCCAATTGGGACGACCGACTGCCTGACTCTGCCAGAGTAGTCCTGATTCCTCCGGTTGCGGGAGGTTAACGGTGTTTTCCATTGAGACAGAGAGCTTGAATGTCAGCGCGCTCAGGAGTTCTCTCTTGAACAATCAAGCCGGAGCGTACGCATCCTTTGAAGGATGGGTGCGCAATCGCAACGATGGCCGAGACGTGCTTCGTCTGGAGTACGAGGCTCATGAATCCATGTCTGTCAAGGAAGCCGGAAAGATCTTGTCAGAAGCCAGATCGAGGTTTGGGCTGCTCGATGCTCAGGCTGTTCACCGGGTAGGCCGGCTTGCAATTGGAGACATTGCGGTTTGGGTCGGTGTGATTGCCGAGCATCGTGCGGAAGCCTTCGAGGCATGCCGTTACATAATTGATGAAATAAAGGCGCGCGTGCCGATCTGGAAAAAGGAGCATTACGCCGACGGGACTGCTGAGTGGGTAAATTGTCAGACCTGTGGCACGCATAAACACGAGCCGGCAGTGATTGACGGAAGTGGCGTGCTATGAACCGGTTGGTAGACAGGTTTGGGCGACAGCACACTTATCTGCGGATTTCGGTCACGGACAGGTGCAATCTGCGTTGTCTCTATTGCATGCCCTCCGAGGCGATCGCTTGGAAGAAGCGCGATGAAATCTTGCATTTCGAGGAGATCAGTCGAATTGCCTCGATCCTGGTCGAGATGGGTATAAGCAAGATTCGCATTACAGGCGGAGAGCCGATGGTGAGGCGCGATCTCGAAGGCTTAGTTGCACGGCTTTCAGCATTGCCTGGAGTGCAGACCTTGGCTATGACGACCAATGCGGTATTGCTGGCGGACAAAGCTTATATTTTTAAACAGTCAGGGCTGAAGGCCTTGAACATCAGTTTGGATTCCTTGCGAAGGGAAAGATTTCAGGAGATTACTCAGCGGGACGATTTCGACAAAGTCATGGCTGGAATAGATGCAGCCTTGTCCGCCGGCTTTGAATCAATCAAGCTTAACTGTGTTGTAATGGCTGGCTACAACGATGATGAAATCCTTGATTTCGTCGATTTTGTAAAAGACAAAGGGATCAACATTCGATTTATCGAATACATGCCATTCCCGGACAATCAGTGGCACAAAGGTCGAATGTTGCCGGCTTCCGAGATGATTGAAGTAATCGAGCGAAGGTTTAGGTTGCTCCCGCTCGACAGTGAGGTCGGTGCAGTGGCGAGGGATTACGCGCTGGAAGGGCACAGCGGATCAGTTAGTTTCATCTCTTCCATGTCCGACAGCTTTTGTGGAACTTGCAATCGCTTGAGGCTTACCGCAGACGGAGCGCTTAAGTCGTGTCTTTTCTATGCACCTGAGGTCAGTCTGCGTGACGCTATCAGAGCCGGCATTACTGATGACGAGCTGCGCAGCCTGATTGAGGATGCGGTCAGGCAGAAGCCTGAAGCCCATCCCCCGATGGAAGAGTTGGTGGGCATGGCAAACCGGACGATGGTGGAGATCGGCGGATGATCTCGTTTGAAGAAGCTCGCTCGGAGATTTTGCAGGCTACCTATAGGCTGGAGTCGCAAGAGATGCGGCTCGCAAAGTTGTTGGGCAGTTACTTGGCTGGGCCGGTGGTGGCCAACAGGGACCTCCCGGCTTTCGACAACTCGGCGGTCGACGGTTATGGGGTGCTCGTCTCAGATCTGCACGGCGCTTCTGAAGAATCCCCTGTTGCTCTCAAGCTTTCCGGGACAATTCAAGCCGGTGATACCGGCGTTGAAATGCTTAGCTCCGGTGCAGCGCTCAAGATTTTGACCGGTGCAACTGTGCCGGATTCAGTGGATGCGGTTGTGATGCGTGAGTATTGCGAAGAGCGCAACGGGCATGTTCTGGTCAAGCAAAGCGTGCGAACCGGCGAAAACATCAGGCGACGAGGAGCAGAGTTTAAGCAAGGTCAGGAGATCTTGCCGGCCGGGTTGAAGATAACGCCTCCCATGATTGGTTTACTGGCTATGCTTGGCTTTCCGACCTTTCCAGTCTACAAAAAGCCGAGAGTGGCTATAATTGCCACCGGAAATGAGCTGGTCAAGCCCGGGCGAGATCTGCAACATGGTCAGATTTATGATTCCAACACCTATGCTCTGGTGGCGGCGGTAAGCGATTTGGGCATCGACCGGTGCCGAACATTCTTAGCTCGCGACGACGCTGATTCCACTCGCAATGCGATTAGGCACGGCTTGAAGGAGTCGGATGTACTCATCACTGCCGGTGGTGTCTCAGTCGGCGACTATGACATCGTAAAAGATATTCTTGAGGAATGTGGAGTTCATGGACATTTCTGGCGGATCGCCATTAAGCCTGGCAAGCCGGTTTACTTCGGAACCTTAGATTCAAAGAAAGGAAGCAAGAGAAAGCTCGTCTTCGGCCTGCCCGGCAATCCGGTTTCGGCGCTTGTCACATTCCATCAACTGGTTCGGCCGGCATTGCTCAAAATGATGGGGGCTTCTACGTTTACAATTCAGAGCGTGCCTGGCAAGCTCACCAAGACACTATCGAAAAAGGCCGGAAGATTGGAATTTGTGCGCGCCGTGATGTCTCTGGAGGGCGATCAAACGATGATTCAACCGACAGCAGGTCAGGACTCGCATATGCTGGGCGGCTTGAGCCTTGCCAATTGTCTGGTGCGATTCGATCGAGAAGCCGAAGTAATCGAAGAAGGCGATCGAGTCTTGGCAGAACTGCTTAGCTGGAGCCGTTGATTCGCCTGGGCTGCTCATTGGACTTTATGACATACATTAAGTAGAAATTGCAAAGTGGTATGTCAAAAATGTATTGAATCTACCGAAACAGCATACCTGTTGGGGCGCTGAAAATCGTCAAAAACAGCTTCATTCCATAGCTCTGGCTGTCCGGGTGACTACGTTAAGCTTGAGTCTATTTCCTGTTGACGTCTGTTGCTGGCAAACGTATCATCAGTTGATTAATTATAGGGTCCGTATAAGTTTCGGCTAGTTTAGCGATTGAAATCGCCAGACCCGGAGATATTGCGTTCCACACGCTACCTCCGTGCCCGCTTGTCTTGTCTTCCGCAGGAAACAATCAGTGAATAAAACAACAAATAAGTTAGTGGCAGTACTAGTGACCGCCACCTTTTTGCTTTCGTTGTGTTCTCCGTATGTTCTAGCCCAGGCTCAGCCAGGTGGGCAGCCGACACCGATTGAGCTGGATTTGAGTTCCGTATCGGCTAATCTGACTGCCGGACATCTTCTGAATAGCGGCAATGTCTTCATTCAAGTGGGTGGGCAACGGATGGAGGTTTCGCCTTCGACGTTTCTGACGCCGGCGCAGCGACTGGCAGTTTATCAAGTCGTGTCGACCGGGCAACAAAGCATTGAGATTGGTGCGCAAGGGCAGGCGACTGGTGGAAGTTTCAACATCGGACCGCGCTTCACACAGTATGTAAGCAGTCTGGTCATTCCTCAAAACGTGACCGCGCTTAACGATTTCGCCAAAGCCTCTGTGCAGAGTTTGACCGGCGATTTAGCCAACCTGGGCACGATGTATTTGTACTCAACCAATTCCGGTGTCGCTTCCGGTCAGTTTGGTGCAAATAACATAACCAATGGCTTGGGGGCGACCATAACTTCCAATATCACGCCGGCGGCAGCTTCCAGTTTCGGTATCAATCCTTCTTTGTTGGTGAGCGGATTTAGCTTTAATCTGAATGCAATCAACTCACTGGTGAACAACGGCACTATATCCAGTGCGGGTAATCTTGGGTTGACCGCCGGCACGATAGTAAACAGCGGTGTCATGAACGCCGTTCAAAATCTCAATATTCAAACCGCGCAGTTGGTCAATAGCGGGACAATTGCTGCTCAGCTTGGCAATCTGAATGCGGTTACAGCTACATTGAACAATCAAAATGGCATCATGCAAGCGCTTAACGGGCAGCTTTCAATCATGGGTGCTGCCGGTCAGACTTTGAGCATCAACAATACCGCCGGCAAACTGCTCTCCTCGGAGTTGCAGATAGCGACTGTCAAAAACCTGGTCTCCGATGTCGTCAAGCCGAAGCTGCTTGTCCAAGGTGGACAGCTGTCGGCTAGCAACATTCGCTTTAACGCAGGAGTAATTGAAGTAGCTGCCGACAAACTTGCCGGGCCAATTCATATTACCGGCTCTGATGCGGACATACGTGTGCAGAGCGGTGGTCTCAATCTCGCTTCGATGGCGCTCAGTGCGGACC
>CAZSNX010000323.1:0-5455 GCA_964607945.1 uncultured Candidatus Obscuribacterales bacterium | reverse complement strand
TTGCGTTAGTAGCCCGCAGTTAATGATTCCGATCGACCACTGTTTGGTCAGCAATGACTTAGCTGTAACTAAGTTCTCCGTTGGCGAAAGTGTTGGCTCTGACCATTGTCCGATCCTGATCGAGTGTAAGCTGACCGGCCCGAAGTAAATCTAAGGGAAGTCCGACAATATCTAATCCAGTCTGGCTATTCACGACTTCTGAGATATTGATACACCGTATTCATATCGTTGTACTGTCGAGCCATTGCATCCTTATCGGGACCAGCCGGCATACCATCTAGTTTGTCTGCCAGATCACCCATTTGCTTCCACAGATCGTCGGGCTTAATACTGCCGTAGGCATCCATTAGCTCCTTGGAGGGGGTAGGTATGCTCGAGTCATCCTGTTTGGTGGTGTCGTCTTCCTTGGTGGTTTTGTCAGACTGCAGACCCCCACCCGTTTCAGCCTTAGGAGCGGTTCCGGTGGCTTCAATTGTACTAGTGGAAGTATCTTTCGACGCACCTTTCTGGTCTTTCAACTTTCCCATCTCATTAGTTAAGTCTTTCAGCTGTGACATAGCCTCATCAGCGGTAAGGTCTCCGCTTTGAGCTGCGTTCATAACCTTTTGAGCCTGATCGGAAGTTGCTTCCATTCTGCCTGCAAAGAATGCATTGAGCGGGTTGTGAACCTGTGCGGCGCTTGCTTGCTGTTCCCCGCCTTTTAGAGCTTCCTTTGGACCGTCTTTTGGATTAATCTTACTTGCGTCAAGTTGTGACGGTTCTGCTCCTTTGACCAGCACCTTTCCGCCGTCGCCTACAATTTCTGGTCTGCCGAGTGCTTTGGTGGTTGCCTTAGGCAGCCGATTTTCGGTGTTACTTTGATGAGCTGCCTGTGCGCGAGTGCGCTCGAGATGGTCAACAGCGGCTCCCATGGACTCCCGCTGCGTTGCTTCAGTTGCTCTTTGGGGCGGCTGTTCGACCGCTTCACGTGTTTCTGAATCGCCCTCATTGTTGCTCATGATTATTGCCACTCCCATCCGATTAGTGCCAGCTAATAGTGCCAACCAAACTATCACATACCCATTTCACGGTCTCATCCACTGCCGGGTTGCTTAAGTAAAGTCGAATGGTAGTGACATGTGTGTGACTCGGAGTAATCTCGAAGACGCGACAGGTTTTCCGAGGTATGCATGTGCGCGCTTTTCGCTAATTGAGTACTGGCACCGAATATAGTGCCTGCTACATGGCTTTGCGGAAGATTCGCATTGATTATGTAGCCAGGATGTGCGCTGCACCGGTAAGCGGGCAAGCCGCTATCCGGTACATCGCAGCCACCTTATTCGATGTCGCTCAGCGTGGAATCGTCGGTACCAGGTGGGCTGATCCATTACAACCTAGCTTCGTTTGCGTTTTGTGACCGGTTGCCTGGCTGCAGTGTGCATTCCTATACTAGCAAGCCCGTCCGCAAATGATTGAGCTGAATCAAATTGAGGCTTGATAACAAGCTTTCCTGTCTTGTCGGTAAATCCATAGTGACCGCCGATTAACACCGGCGCCAGTCCTTCAGAAAAAGGGAGCACTCCATCAAATATTGGTCTGATGGCCAGCTTACCGATTGTGTCAATGAAACCATAATGGTTACCGACCCTCACGGGTGCTAGCCCCTCACTAAAACCGATGTTGGCACTGAACAGATCGCTCCTAAAACGAATCTCGACTATTGGCTTGCCATGTATATCAAAAGAGTAATTCAAACAAAATACAAGTCATTGAGTAAACCTTCCAGCAAGGTGGAGTTCCGGTTTGATAATCCACTTGCCGGATTTATCTATAAATCCATACTTGCTTCCGGACAACACCTGGTCCGGCTGCGACCAATTCCATTGACGGTCAAGGCGCCGATCCAATTTGACCTCGCGCAGCACCATTACAGGTGCCCGCCCCTCAGCGAAACCTCCAGCCAGGCTAAACTGTGGCTTAATCACCAGCTTGCCGGATTTATCTATAAATCCATACTTGTTACCCATCTCAACGACTGCCAGCCCTCCGGAAAAATTTCCGGCCGAGTCAAAGAGCGGTTTAATCACCATACGCCCGGATTTATCCATGTAGCCACTCCGTCCGCCCACTCTGACTACTATCAGTCCTTCTGAGAATCGACTTGCGGAGTCAAAAGAGCTATAGCGAAATTGAGGCTCAATTGCAAAGCTTCCTGAGTCATTTATGAAACCCCATTTCCCGTTAAGTAGCCAGTGATCCTTCGGATTGAATGGCATGGCGACTGCTAGTCCTTCGTGAAATTCACCGGAATGTGCGAATTGCGGTTTGATGCTTGTACCGCCAGACTTATTTATGTATCCGTAACCTCTTCCGTTTCCGACGTCTACAGCTGCCAATCCTTGACAAAATCTGCCGGCTGAGAGGAATTGTGCCTTTATAGCTGTTTTGCCTGACTTGTCTATATATGCATATCGTGTCGAACTGCCGAACGTTCCGAACGTGTCGACCCCACCTCTATAACCCGCACTTAAAGGATCGAGATCATACGCATGAGCATAGTCCTGCACTGCTTGTTCGTATTGTCCCAGCTTTGCATAAGCATCGCCTCTGTTGCTGAATAGTCTTGCGTTCTCAGGACTTAGTTTGATCGCTTTCGTTAGGTCATCGACCGCTTTCACGTGCTGTCCCAGATCTGACAGTGCATCTGCACGGCGGATGTATGCATCGCAGTACAGTGGATCAAGCTTGATTGCCTTGTTGTAATCGACTATCGCCTTCCACCTTTGCGACAAACAAAAGTACTCAAACCCTCGATCGCAATACGCCATGGCATTGCCTGGATCAAGGGCAATTCCTCTGGTGAAATCGGCAATTGACTTTTCGTGATTGACTAGATGTGACTCGGCGCTTGCACGGCAAAAATAAGCCCAACCCGCACCGGGGGCTAGTCCAATAACCTTGCTGTAATCATCGGTCGCCTTCTGGTACTGACAGAGGACTAGGTAAGCATTCCCACGAATTTTGTAAGCGTCTAAGACCTCCGGGTCTAGTCGAATGGCTCGGTTGCAATCATCAATTGCGCGCTGGGGATTACCATGATAGTAAAAACTACGTCCACGATTGGCATAATACTGTGCGCATTTCGGATTGAGTTCTATGGCTTTGGTGAGATCTTCATATGATTCTATGAATTGCTTTTGGCTGCTGTGGGCTTGGCCGCGCTTGCTATAGGCATCCGCGTCGTTGGGAGCTAGAGAAATTGCTCTGGTGTAATCGTCGATGGCTTTTTCATATTGGCTAAGCCCGGCGTAGGCATCACCACGAAGCTTGTAAGCCAACGCATTCCTCGGATCGAGGCTTATGGCAAGACTCTGAGCATCAATTTCTTTCTGACCGTTAAAGACGTTGTAATCGAAGGTAAATTGAAGATCGACATCCGGAGGGGTGCCAGATGGTAGAGGTCCAAGGGGAGCTGCGTCTTTAACAGCCTTGAGTGCAGCCTGGTCGGCTGAAGCCGACCCTGATGACGTATCCAGACGCAAATGCGATAGCTCGCCGTTCCTATGAACTCTAAAAACAACCACTACGCGCTTCGATTCATCGCCTTTAGGAGGTTGCCAGCTCATTGTGATGCGCCGCTGGAGGTTGACCAAGTACGGGCCAAAATCCACATTTAATACAGCGGCTTTAGGCCCCGCACCAAGAGGTGCTCCATTTTGGGTCCGTTCTGCAGCCTCACTTGGAGTGGCAGGTAACGCCGGCGTCTCCTCGCAACTACCGGGTAGCGCCACTACGGTACTTAGCAATAGCAAACTAGCGAGCAGATGACCTGATTCTCGCAGGCCAAATTGTCGATTTGGCAAGGGTTATAACCTCTGGTGAGTTGCATCAAGTACACAAGTAAGAGCATACACCACAAGACCAGACCTATTTCCTGAGCAGTGCATTGTGAGGTGGAGTCTGGCGTTCGTGCA
The DNA here is from genome assembly GCA_964607945.1 of uncultured Candidatus Obscuribacterales bacterium. Taxonomy (GTDB): domain Bacteria; phylum Cyanobacteriota; class Vampirovibrionia; order Obscuribacterales; family Obscuribacteraceae; genus JAGVKB01. Next base: position 1,502 of record CAZSNX010000323.1, on the reverse strand, counting down.
GATACGTGACCGGCATTGAAGTTGTATGACAAGAAGTTTTAACCACGACCAGATTTGCACCACCGGGTGAACGATAAACAACAGTTGCAAGATTTCCTAACTGACCGATTGTGTCTTCGTTGCTTGCGGAAAAGGGAGACTGAATAGTTGTACCGAACGACCAAGATTGTACTAATCAGCAAGAGTCCGCATTAAATTGCATCAGCCGGCATCAGTTTGACAGAAAGATCGGCACGAGCTGCATAAACTTGTATGACCACACTTCAGTTGGCACGAGTGTGCATCAGACGGAATCAAAATGCATTCGTCAGGATGAGCTGGTATTAGCGGACAGCAAAATTCTCCAGTCGATATTTGGCAGCATAAATGGTACCAACTTGAACGAGCACGAAAATGTCTCTGGCATAAGGAGGCATGAAACTCAAGTAAGGTTGTCTACCAAGACATAGATCGAGTCCCGTAACACGCTACCTGAGCGGAGGCTGCTGTTATTTCCAAATCGACCGCTGAATGCACGGCTGGCAGCTGCCGCTTGATTATGTTGTTTGAATTCCATTCGGTGCACACATTACCATGAGGTTTCGGAATGTCATCAAGAGTAACCGATGAGTCGGCCGGTATTAACGACAGCAACAACCGACGTATCATTCCCGATACCGAAATAATTTGGACTTAGCAGGAAATAGAACGCCTGGGTTTCTATCCGAGTTAACTTTGCACTACTTGCGAAGTGTCGGCGCAGGACCGCCGTTTGCGGCTGATGCTCGGCGAATCCGCTATAGAAAATGCTGCTTCGTCTCGTGGTGGGATATACACACCGTAGGCAATACCACAGAAGTGCCGCAAGATATACCCGAGTGCTGCCCAAAAAATGTGGCGCGAGATGGCCCAAATCCTGCCGAATTCGCCGCAACGCACAAAGAGGCGCTGCGAAATCACGCTCTATGTCATTGCTCGCGTAAACACTGGCATGACTCAACCCAGCATCTAACTTCGATCCCCACTTTGCCTAACGCGCCCCGGCGAATCTGGTGACATAGTGGTTACACAAAGTGATCGTTATTTGTAAAAATGGCTCCCGAGGCTGGATTCGAACCAGCGACCAAGTGATTAACAGTCACCTGCGCTACCGCTGCGCTACTCGGGAATACAAGAGCTATTTCATATTACCACAGCATCAGTTAGTCTAAAAGATCTTGAAACAGCTGCCTTAACTCTACTGTAACAGTAGCTGCCGACAATTAATGAAATTCGGGATATACTTATTAATCTGCAGTTTCAGCCTGCAATTGCCCTGAACTTAGCATTCCGGTCAAGTCAGGGATTCAGGCTTCTTGGAGCCAACCAGGAAAGAAGAGGTTGGCAAGGGGAGAAAAATGACCATATTCGGCGCTCAAAAGGTAAGCGGCACAAGTATTGAAGAAGTAGCCAACCTGGTTCAGAACTACTTTAAAGGACGTGGTCTTGACTGCCAGAAACAAGCTTTACAGGGCTCTGAGGGT
>CAZSNX010000322.1:996-5458 GCA_964607945.1 uncultured Candidatus Obscuribacterales bacterium | reverse complement strand
TCCTTGACGCACGAATCATTCGTGGATGGGCTACTGGAAGGACCGCAATATACCAAACCTCCCGAATTCAGGGGAATGACAGTTCCAGACATATTGCGCTCGGGCAACCATCAGGAGATCGCACGCTGGCGCAGGCAAGAAGCGCTCAAACGCACGCTATCCAGGCGGCCGGACTTGCTTGAACGCGCACCGCTGAGCAAGGAAGACCAAGACTTCTTGCGCAAGATGAAAGCGTGAGCGCTCAATTCTCCAGCAGCTTTCTTTCAATTTCGGCGCGCTCCTGCTCCGCGCCTTTCAGTTGCTGCTGCACTGGAACAGCCGGCTGCACCGCAGGTTGGTAGTATGGCGTAGACTGCCTGATCGTTCTTACGTTGTTGGCCGGTCTGCGATATGGCTGCCTAAACGGCTGCTGCAATGTAGCCTTGCCGACCCGACGCTGCGACGGTGTTCTAAGCACAGTGATTGCCTCTGCCAAGGCACCGGTAAGCCCCAAACTCTCAAGCTCGGAGAATGTCTTAGTATCCACTATGTCGAACTCCGCCCCCTGGTTGACGAGATTGTCGTCGAGCTCGCGCAACAAGCTAGAGCCGAACGGAGCAGTGCCCACCTGCAAGAATGTAATGGAGAGTTCATTGGGATCCGTCATGCGCCTGGTAGCCTCGATGATCACCTCACGCACTTGATCGGGCCGATTGGGCTCTCCATCAGTCACGACCGCCAAGACAGCCGGATGAGTTGTCTTGGGTGCCAAGGCCTTTTTGGCAAAGTAAGCATCGATCGCGCTTCGTAAAGCATCGCCGGTATTAGTCATTCCTTCCGGAAAGTTGATCGAGAAGATCTCGGCTACTTGCTGTGGTGAAACATTGCTGTAGACATGGAAATCATCCGAAAAGACAACCACGTTCATGCCTTCCTTCATGCCACCGAGACCGGCTGTCAATGAGCTTAGACTCCGAGCTTGCTCTGAACACCAGAGCCAGCGGCTGATTCCACCCGGACAATCTCTGGTAGCCATCGAGCCCGACTTGTCCACAATCAGGGCGACATTATGATCCGAGATAATCGATAACTGCCGGCGGACGGCCGCCGAAGCAGTCGGCACTACAGCCGGTGGCAGTTGCGGTTCAGAGCCGGTCACTCTCAAATTGGCTTGGTATCGCCGCAGTCCGCGCTCGACAGTCACAGACACCGTATTACCGGAGTCGCTCTCGTCGACTACCGTGTCGCCGGCTTTGAGCCCTCTGACCCATGCCTCGCTGCCGCCTACCACCCGGGTAATTGTCGTTCTGCCTGCAGCCGAAACCGTCTCGTAACCAAGCGGAGAACACTTGACCGAACCGGAGAATCTGGCTGTCGAACCAACCGCCCCTTTCAAAATCTGTTTTGCGCCTTTCGAGCCGGAATTGTGAGCGCCTGACTGCGCATCAGCCGGCAGGCACCAGTGTACAAAGACCGAAATGGCCGCAGCCGTCAGCACTGATTTAGCAAGACACCAGTTCTTCATTGATGCGCCTCATTGGTGCTCAATCAGATTGCCACGAACATTTTCCTCTGGACCTTTCGCTTCGGCACTCGACCGAATGCCGGTTGCCGAGCGGCGGCTCTCTGCCGTGCGAGCTCGTTTCGGATCGAATCTCAAACGCTTCGCCTTAGCCATAAGCGGGACCGGCGGAGGCTCGTCTGGAAAGATTGGCGATTTCGGCCCGACATTGTAATTGCGCACATAAAGATTCGTCCCGAGGGCACTCAAGTTGACGCCGCTGGCGCTCGGTTTCAAAAACTGGCTTTCGAGGTTGCTGGCTGCTTTCTCGAGTTCCATCTGCCGGCGGGCCGCTTCATCCATAAACTGACCGGAGCGGCGCTCCGCCCGCTCGCGAGCAAATCGCCTTTCGGACTCCGCTCTCGATCTCAGCTCGTTCATCTCGTCGGTGCGAGGAATGAAATGCACTCGCCGCCCAATGATAATCGCAATCGGATTGTTCTCTATGTCAGCGATCTCTCGTTCTGCCTGCTCTCTAATCCTGGCTTCATCCAGTTGGCCGAGCTTGGCATGATGGTCGCTATTGGACTGCGCCGCTTGCATTATGCCCTGCTTGTGCCGGCCCAGCTGAGCTTGAATCTGTGTAACCATCTGGCGCAGGAGAATCTTGTTTACCTGTTTGCCGTCCTCTGCAGCTTGTCTGGCTTCTCCTTGCAGCAACGCCGTCATGCAATAACTAGCCATTTGACTGTGGGCCGGCGCCAGCGTGTACGTGACCTTGTACTCTTCGGCTGCCTCATCAACTTCATTTAAATGCATCAATGTGTTGGCTCGGTAATAGTGAGCCAGCGCGCTCTTTCGGTCGACCGAGACGGCTCGGTCGAACTCGGAGAGCGCCTTGATGTACTTGCCGGTATGATAAGACCGGATGCCGTCATCAAGCACATTTGCCCCAGCCGCAACCAGCCCGAGCATCGAGCACAGCAAGCTTGACAGCAGTGCGCAAACCGCCTTGCATAATCGCGACCGACTGCGCAAAGATCCAATGCCGCCGTGAGCTGCTTGTCGCTTCACCCTGAAATTCCTGCTACCGACTAATTCCTACTATAACAACAGCAAGAATCTCAGCGGCAGCACCGATCTATCAGTTTCGAAAAAATTGAAGTAACGCATAAGCCGGGTTCTGTATTCGACTGTCATCTCTCTGGGGGCTCGATTACTCGAGCTCTCTAGCAGCATCGGCACCTTGAGATGGCGGGCCACCACTTCCTCAAGATATACCTTAGCCTTGCACCTTCAGCGGGGTTTACCTAGCCAAAGCCTCTCGACTTTGCTGGTGACGCTCTTACCGCACCGTTGCACCCTTACCCTGTCGATCTCAAAAGAGAGCGAAGGGCGGTCTTCATTTCTGTGGCACTATCCTCACGCTCACGCGCACTGGGAATTACCCAGCAACCAGCCCTACGGTGCCCGGACTTTCCTCATCCTTTCGGACGCGACAGTCCGCGTTACTTCAATGGCATATTATAGCTCCCTTATAATAAGGTCGTGGTTTGAATCTACATCGGGAGCTTGATGTGAGTACAAAACTATTAATTGCGGTCCTGTTGGTCATTTCAACCCAGCTCGTGACGATTTCCGGGCTGGAGGCTCAACCGCTGACCTGGCCGGACTCCAAGCTGGTAATGAGCGGGCTTAAGAAAATCTATGTACGGGCGACCTCTACCGAAGACGCCAAACGTGCCTTAAAAAGCATCGGAGAAAATTCGGGCAAAATAGAATCTGATTCCGTCGCCGCTATCAAACAGCGGTTGGTCGACATCGGACTAGAAGTGAGCGGCGAAAAGCCGACCGATCAAAGCAAAAGCGATTCGGAGTTGCTCTTAACAATCTACACTGAACTCACATCCGGAACGGTCAAAGTCGGATTGAACTTGAACGAGATGGTCGTCTTGCAGCGCTCACCCGATAGCAGATTGATTCTAACGACCTGGCAAAGATGGCTCAATCCACGCTCGGACGAGTCGGCGCCGATCAAGCGAGCAGCAATCTCGCTGACAGATCAGTTCATCGATTCGTACCTCGAAGCCAATCCTCGCAAGGCGAATTGAGATTCATTCGGAATCTGCCTGCTGCGCCAGCCGGGCCAGATTTACTAAACGGTAGTATGTAGCTAGGCTGGGCCAAGCTCTCTAACCTTTGGTTATATAAGAATTTGCCAAGGCATGATCGCCGCAAAGGTTGTGTTCTGCTTGTTTTTGGGCAATATCACAGCAATGATGTCAATAATTCCGCAATGCAAGCAGAGCTTATCGGCAAGTGCCCCACCAAATTCGGCAAGCAATCCCGCAATGAGCTATTGCCTTTTGTTCAAAAGCTTTTGTAGGTTGGCTTTATCAATCCCTTCCCTGTAGATACGGAAAACACAAGTACTACCGGTAAATTCTCAGTCGGCTCAACTGTTCAACCAATGCTATCGCTCAAAGCAGCGGTGCGGGGTTGTTCGGCCGGCCGCTGAAGTTGATTGGATTGAGTATCGCGATCTCTAAGCTCTCGAACTTGGCTCTCTGCGGTTCTCAAACTCAACTCTGACGACGCAAGACTGTGCAAGCACTCTTGCGGAACCTCTCAGGGCTCAGTTTGAAGCGCAGTGTGGCTCGCTTCGAAGCACATGCAGTATTACAAGAAGAGGACAAAGCAATGAAACAATTTCCCAATCAAGACCCATCCAGCCTCATGGGACAACTTCTGGGCGACTACAAACCGTACCGACCGCAACGCGGCGCGATGGTTTTCGGTGAAGTGGTGATGATCACCGATAAGTACGCCTGGGTGAACATCGGACAGAAAGTCGAGTCGCTCGTTGATATCGATGAGGCTGTCCGGTTCAACCTCAAGGTCGGCGATCGCCGCGAGTTCTACATTCTCGGCGAACCTGACGAAGACGGCGAAGGGGCTCCCGGCCGGCGTGCTCGGGAAGAT
>CAZSNX010000322.1:0-986 GCA_964607945.1 uncultured Candidatus Obscuribacterales bacterium | reverse complement strand
ATGCGATGCTCTCAGCAGCATGGGAATCCGTGCTGATCGCTCAGCGCACCAATCAAACGGTCGAAGCACGAATCAAAGACGTCGCCAGAGAGAAGGGCAGCGATCACATTCCCGGCTTGAAAGCGGAGATCAACGGTCTGCCGGCCTTCATCCCGTCGTCCAAGCTCGAAGTGCGCGGACCGGCGGTCAGGCGCCTGGTAGGAACCGTGGTGCCGGTAAAAGTGCTGACCACCAGTCTCGACTCACGCAAGATCGTTCTCAGTCAGAAGGACGCGGCGGAGGAACTTCGCACCATGCGTTTCAGCGCGCTCGCCTGTGGTCAGACTGTCACGGGAACCGTCACCAATGTCACCGATTTCGGCGTTTTCGCGGCAATCGGCGATGGCGTCAGCGGTCTAATCCGCAAACAGGAGATCTCCAGCAACCGGTCGATCAGCAAGGACCAGCTCCTGAAGCTGTTCCCAATCGGCAAAGAACTCGATCTCTACGTCACGGACGTGGACCCGGCCAAGCAAAAGGTGTCGTTCAAGCCGATTGAGCAGCCCCAAGCCAAACTTCTGTCAGCGCTGGCAGAAGGCATGGTGCTCTCCGGTCGAGTCGCCCGCTTGAAGAGTTTCGGAGCGTTCATCGAACTCGAGAATTCACTCGAGGGACTCGTGTTCAACTCCGAGCTCGGCGTGCCGAACGCAACTGCCGAAGAGCTTCTGCAAGTCGATCAAATAGTCGAAGTGGTGATTCGCTCGGTTAATTGCGAAACTGAAAAGGTTTCGCTTGGACTCAAGCATCCTTCACAGGACTGATTGACGGCCAACCGGTCTATGCCGGCAAGCTCATGAGCTTGCTGCACGGCAACGGTACACCCGTTAAATAGTCCCTTAAACAAGGGGCTTTCTCGATGTCTCAACAGCATCATAGAGCAGGTTTGGACGACGCGGAGGCAGCATTTTCAAATGCTTAGCCCGCGTCTCCATTCCTGCAATTTTGCG
>CAZSNX010000321.1:0-5483 GCA_964607945.1 uncultured Candidatus Obscuribacterales bacterium | reverse complement strand
CTGGTGTCGTCGTGCGCTGCGCGTGTCGGCTTCCCCAACCACGAGGCCATAGCAGCAGCGAAGGCTGGCATCGAAGGGCTGGTCAGGGCAGCGGCAGCCACATACGCCAGGCATCAAATCAGGGTGAACTGCGTGGCTCCAGGTCTGCTTAGAACCGGAATGTCCCGCTCTATCACCTCGAATGAGGCACAAATTCAGACATCCATAGATATGCATCCACTGGGCAGGATCGGCAGCGCCTCAGATGTGTCTGTCGTCATCGATTGGTTGCTCGGGGATGAGAGCACCTGGGTCACTGGTCAAAGCATAGCCGTAGACGGCGGACTTTCATCAGTGAGGAGTACGAGAGCTCAGTGCCAATCCTCAGGCGACGCCAAAGTAGCTGTATGAAAACTCACCTGCTATCTGACCGGAGGCACTGCAAGTTGACAGCTCGAGAGATCTTCGAATACCGCTCCAGCATAAAAGCGCCTGCGGCTCAAGTTCTTAAGTGGCACTGGAATGCGGGTTCCATGGATAGACTCATCCCACCATGGGAAGATGTCGAAGTGGTTCAGCCAGCTTCAGGTCCACAAACTGGACAGAGAGCCATCTTTAGAATGACGCTCGGTCCGCTTAAGCTCGATTGGATTGCAGAGCATTGCGATTATATCGAAGGAATACAGTTTGCCGACAAGCAAATAAGTGGACCTTTCGCATACTGGCACCATACGCATAGAGTGGAGCCGTCCGGTGCCGATGAGTGCACCCTGGTTGACCGTGTCGAATACTCTCTGCCTGTTGCGCTTCTGAGCGCACCGCTGCTTGGACCGACAGTCAAAGCCAAACTTGCGCGCATGTTCAAATACCGGCATGAAGTAACTGCTGCAGATTCGCGACTCTACAACGAACTTGGAGGACGTTCCATGAAAGTACTTATTACAGGTTCCCACGGTCTGGTCGGATCGCAACTCATGTCCTCTCTTACTTCCCAGGGGCATGAGGTGGTGCGTATGGGTCGAAGTAAGTCAGCCGACGGTCAAGTTTTATGGAACCCGGCTGCCGGTCAGATAGACAAGAAAGGACTTGAGGGATTTGATGCAGTTGTGCATCTTGCCGGTGACAACATCGCATCAGGTCGGTGGACCCCAGAGAAGAAACGCAGCATAAGGGAAAGTCGGATTGAGGGCACCACGCTTCTGAGCGAAACTCTGGCATCGCTTGCCAGACCACCGAAAGTGCTGATATCGGCCTCGGCAATCGGCTATTATGGTGACCGTGGCGAAGAAGTGCTGACTGAAGAGAGTGCACCGGGATCAGGCTTTCTGGCAGAAGTATGCCGGCAATGGGAAGCTGCGACTCTTGCCGCCAAGAACAAAGGCATACGTGTTGCAGAGTTACGCATAGGCGTCGTGCTCAGTCCTAAGGGTGGCGCTTTGACAAAAATGCTCCCTCCTTTTCGCATGGGAGCAGGAGGTCGTCTGGGATCGGGCAAGCAGTATATGAGCTGGGTGGCGCTCGATGATCTGATCGGCATCATCCAGCATGTATTGACTCATGAGGAACTCGAGGGGGCAATCAATGCTGTAGCCCCTAATCCCGTAACAAACAATGAGTTCACGGCGGCGCTAGGGGCATCACTTCACCGGCCGACAATATTCCCCGTGCCGAGATTGGCAGTAAATCTCTTGCTCGGCCAGATGGCTAACGAACTTTTGCTGGCCAGCGCCCGCGTGCAACCAAAGAAACTGCTTTCCACCGGCTATCAATTTCGTTATCCTCAAATCGCACCACTTCTGAAACATCTTCTCAGTGCAGCGTGACGATGTTCGAATGAATAGAAAGGAAGTTATGAATTCAAATGCAGACGTACTTATCATCGGAGCAGGCTTAGCAGGACTCTGTTGTGCCCGGCGACTGCATCAAGAAGGCATGCCCTTCACACTGTTCGAGGCATCCGACTCTGTCGGCGGGCGACTGAAAACCGATGTGGTGAACGGTTTTTTGCTTGACCGCGGTTTCCAAATTTTTCTGACAGCGTACCCTGAGGCGCGCTCGGTTCTTAACTACCGATTGCTCGATTTCAAACCATTTCTGCCCGGAGCTCTGGTGCGATGCGGTGGTAAATTCCACGAGCTATCCGACCCAATCAGGCGTCCGTCCAAGGCGCTTGAAACAATGCTGAGCCCGATTGGCAGCGTTTCAGACAAAATGAGAATGGGACTATTGCGACAGGGTGTCTTATCGAAAAGTTTGTCTTCCCGTGAGCCTGCCACCACTGCGCCGACAACACGGCAAACTCTGATAAAGTTAGGGTTTTCCGAAGCGATGATTGCTCAATTTTTTCGTCCATTCTTGAGCGGCATTTTTCTTGAGAAAGATCTTGCCACGTCATCCTTAATGTTTGAGTTTGTTTTCAAAATGCTGGCTGCCGGGGACAATGTGCTGCCTGCGCGCGGCATGCAATCGATTCCTCAACAGATAGCAGACAGTTTGCCTTCAGCCAGACTGAAGCTCGGACATGCTGTTACACAAGTGGAGGCGACGACGCTGACACTCTCGTCGGGACAGCGCGTGCGCGGGTCCGCCATCGTCATCGCTACGGAAGAGCCCCAGGCGCGCAGACTGCTTGGTCAGGAACCGCTGGCGACGCACCGTAGTCAAACTTGTCTTTATTTCTCGGCGGAAAAGGCACCGATAGATAAGCCGGTTCTAGTGCTCAATGGCGACTTAGAAGGAATGATCAATAATTTCTGCGTGCCAAGCAATGTTTCTAGAAGCTATGCTCCTGACGGCAAGGCGTTGCTTTCTGCGTCAGTCATCAGTGATCCCGACCTGCCGGACTGCGATTTGCAGGCGGCAGTTGTCCAGCAGCTGACTGAATGGTTCGGACATCAGGCTAAAGACTGGCAACATCTGCGCACTTACCGGATCAGGTACGCTCTGCCGGATCAGACACCACAGGCGTTAGCAGCAATGAATCACTCATACAAAGCAGACTGCCCCATCTATAGCTGCGGAGATTATAAGGAGACGGGCTCAATTAATGGCGCAATGTTGTCCGGCAGAAAAGCGGCCGAGTCTGTTATTGCTGACATGGCACAACGCTTTGCAGTAAGGGCCAGCTAACTGACGGGCTGAACTTCTTACAAACTTGCGGAGATGATAAGGTATCTAGGTGGGGGCGAGACGCCGGGGGGGGCTCTTGTCATCCCGACTGGCAGGCATCGGCAAAGTACATGTTCATTAAAGACCAACTCAGTGAGTCTGAACAGCTGCGGCTGATGTATCGAGCCGTTGACTCTGCCCGCAATGGCGTGGTCATCACTGATCCCAACCGTCCGGACAACCCGATTATTTATACCAATCCAGCCTTCACGGAGATTACTGGTTATAGCGCCGAAGAAATTCTCGGCCACAACTGCAGATTTTTACAAGGCGACGATCGTATGCAGCCAGCATTAAACGAGTTGCGCGACGCAATCAAGGAAGAACGGGCTGTCACAGTCATTCTTCGCAATTACAAAAAGAATGGTGCCAGATTTTCCAACGAACTGACAATTTCACCGGTGCGAAACGCTCAGGGGCAGTTAGTGTCCTTCGTCGGCATTCAAAACGATATTACAGCAAGGATAGAAGCTGAAGAGCGGATATCCGACTTTTATGCAATCGTTTCTCATGAATTGAGAACACCAATCGCCAAGATCAAGAGCTCGCTATCGGTGATCGCTGACGGCGAAGCTGGTCCGGTGAGCGACACAGTCCGCCGCTTTGTCGAAATCTCATCCAAATCAGCGGAGAGCCTGTGGAAGCTTATTGAAAACATACTGGACTTCAAGAAGTTGGAATCAGGAAAGTTTCGTCTGCTGCGTCAACGCCTGCCACTGGTCGAGCTGGTAGAAAATGTGGTGGCAGAGTTTAGACCGGTGGCAAATGAAGCGTCTATTCAGCTCACTTGCCAATGCCTGGCGAATCCGCACGTTGATGCCGATGGGCAGCGACTGGTGCAAGTGCTCGAGAATCTACTTAGCAATGCGGTAAAATTCTCCCCTGCCGGCTCCCAGGTGACAGTGAAAGTCATGCTGAGCAATTCCAACTGTGCGCGTGTCGAAGTGTGTGACCAGGGCCCAGGTATCTCAGAGCAAGATCTGCACAAACTATTCGAGAAGTTTCAGCAGTTAGGATCGCCTGACCGCCGCCTACGTGGTGGCACAGGGTTGGGGCTGTCAGTATGCAAAGCAATCATCGAAGCCCATGGAGGGCAAGTTGGCGTTACCAGTCGCGAAGGACACGGAAGCACTTTCTGGTTCGAGCTTGATCAATTGACTTGATGGCATCAACAGGCAGGACGCCGATTGGAAGTGAGGCAAACGTGTACTCGCAGGCAGCTGTGATTTGAAATTAAATGCGCGATTGAACCCTCTTGTTCATCGCATTGACTTACAAGAAATCCAACCTTCGGCCAACCGTTGCCTCAGGAGATATCTACCCCCGCGAGGAAGTATCTGAATGACTCAAAGAATGAGATTGCGATGACGACACGAACGCCAAAACAAGTGTACTCAAAGGCGCTGCGCCAGGAGCGCCGAACGCTCTTTGGATGGCTTCGTAGCGGCAACCACTCAAGCCTGCTACTGCACTTTTTAACAGAGTGGCAATGGAGCAGCCCGAAAAGCGCAGCCGAAGCACAAAACACGAGCACTAAGTTGAAGATGGGCTGATCGAACTCTGGAAGGCTAACAATCCCATATAGTCCAAGCGACTCACCTCATTCCTGCCAACGATCATCGGCGTTTCGGGAAAGCACGGGTCTTTATTGATTGCTTGCCGATGCAATTATCGAGAAGTATGTGGTCGATTGTTGTAATGAGTGCACTGTTCGTATCTTTATCGAAACCGTTGAGTCTTTTTATGATTGTCTTGTTTCTCCTTATCACTAGAGTTTGCGGGATCACAATTACGTCAAGTTTAAGTGCGGCGCGAATCTGCTGAAGGAAAGACGGAGGTGCGGTAAGGCGCAAAACCTCTGATTCCGTTGTGGTTGTAAGTACATCCACTGACTCTACTGGCTTGCTACCTTCCGTCTCCGCAATCTTGGTCACAGTGCCGCCAGGTTCTTCGGATAGGACTGCTATAAACTTCACGTCGTTGGCTTTGTATTTTGAACGCAGTTCGCCAAGAGTGGTCATGATTTTAGGTGAATCAATATCTGAATTTCCGCACAACGACAAAACTGTGACATCAGCCCGTGGAATGACATTCCTAAGGAACACTGCTTTGCCACTCGGATTTCGCATCGACAGATCCATTATTGTTCCGGGCAATTTGATCGACACATCTACGGAGGGTCTCAGTCCATCCCAATAAGTTTTGTAGTACGCAGCCTTTGCCGAGACGTCTTCGGACTTACTGTGAAGCTTCGACCAGTAAGCATCAAAGATGGTGCCAGACATGTCGTCAGGGTGCTGTATCCCCCTCGAGTTGAAATACTTTGCTAATCGCTC
>CAZSNX010000320.1:0-5493 GCA_964607945.1 uncultured Candidatus Obscuribacterales bacterium | reverse complement strand
CGCCGGTCGTGAAGACAGATTCGAATAGTTGCCATCGATAGCCTGTGAGCTTGACACAGCGCAGGCGGTATCTACAATAGACACGCCAAAAGCTCTTGGCATCTCGCGTGGTGTGATGACGCCGGACTCAGCGGGAATGTACTGCAAGTAGGGATTAGAGGGGCGATGGCGACCAGCAGATTGGAAAATGACCGCGGCAAACCTCAAATGAACTGGAGTTTTTCACTCCGGAACATCGGGGGCTATCTGCGTTCGAATCTAAAGCTTTCTCACAAGGGCATCATACTGGTTTCCGTGCCGCTATTTTTCGAGCTGCTGTTTCTCGGCGTCCTGTCCTTGCTGTTGAATCAAGCTGAGCATCAGGCAGCGCGGCTCGAACATTCGAGATCCATTATTCGCCACTGCAATCACCTCATTCAACTGATGTACGATTCGGGCGCGACTATCTTTGGGATGACGCTATCGGGTGAGCAGTCATTCAGCGATAAATATGTCGTGCTGATGACCGAGATTCCGGCGGAGTTCAAGAAGCTCGACGAGTTAGTCGCAACTGATGCCGACAGGCGAAGCCAGCTTGCACAAGCCAGGTCTGTCGCCGACAGACTGACAGCGTTGCTGGATAGTTATAAACACTCATTGGATAGTGGACAGCGTCTGGCTTTGCTGATAAACGGAAAGGCAAAGCTGAAAGAAATGAAGTCTTTGATTGATGAATTGATCAAATTCATGCAGGATTTTGTTCTACCCGATCTCAATCGGCAGGAAGTGGACAGCGCTCGTGAGCTTGAGACCAGGCAATTGGTGAAGGGTTTTCTCCTGATCGGAATATTTTTCAATGTTTTTCTTGCTCTTACAGCCGCTGTGTTTTTCAGCAAATCGGTCGCCAGTCGCTTGTCCAGTGTAACGGAGAACACACGCAGACTGGCGCGCGGAATGGACCTTAAGCCACCGATTCAAGGCTCTGACGAAATCGCGACCTTGGACCGAGTGTTTCATGCGATGGCCGGGCAGCTGGCTGAAGCATCTCGCAAGGAAAGGGCGGTGATCGAAAATGCAGTTGATGTTATCTGCTCGATCGATGCTGATGGTAAATTCCTGGCCGTAAGCCCGGCGTCAGCAAAGCTCTGGGGTTATGCACCAGCCGAGCTGATCGGATACTCGTATACGGAGTTGATCGAGCCGCACGATCTGGATGAAACCATCAGTAAGTTTAAGGCGATTAGGCTTGGGCTGGCATCGGCGCCGGTAGAAAACAAGACAGTTAGAAAAGACAGATCGGTGGTCAATGTCATTTGGTCTGCATATTGGTCGGAAGTTGAACGTTTGATGTTCTGCGTGGTCCACGACATTACCGATCGCAAGAATGTCGAAGATGCCATTCGAGCTAGTGAAGAGCGAGTGCGGCAGATAATCAACTCCATGCCGGTCGGTTTGCTGGTAGTCAATGAAAAAGGGCGGATCGAATCGATTAATCCCCGCATTGAGGAGCTTTTCGGGTACCAATCGGACGAGCTGATTGGCCAGCACATGATGATGTTGTTTCCGCATTCTCACGATGAAGATGCCGAAACGTTCGCTAGACAAATTTTTGACCGGGCCCTCGGGCATGTCGAGGAGAGGGAGGCGGTCAAAAGCAGTGGAGAGTTGTTTCCGACTGAACTTTCCCTGACTAAGTTTGAAACGCTAGATGGTGACCGTTTTCTGGCTAATATCTTGGATTTGACCGAAAGGCGCGAAGTCGAGCGACTCAAGCGTGAATTCGTGTCTACTGTTAGTCATGAACTACGCACGCCGCTCACAGCAATTCGCGGATCTCTTACCTTAATCACCGCCGGCGCCGTTGGCGAGTTGACAGATCAATTGCGCAAAGTTGTGACAATTGCTGAGCGAAATACGATCAGACTGATAGGGTTGATTAACGATCTTCTCGACCTCGACAAGCTGGAGGCCGGAAAGCTGGATATGCACTTCGATGATTTGCCGCTCTCCTCGGTGGTTGAGCGATCCGTCGAATCGGTTAGAGCTTTTGGCGATCAAAATGGTGTAACGATTGAGGCTGCGAGCACGGCTGCGCATGTCCATGCAGACGGAGACCGATTGGTTCAGGTGGTGGTTAATTTGTTGTCTAATGCCATCAAGTTTTCCAGTAAGGGCAGCAGCGTACAGGTTCAAGTTAAAGATCTGGGGGATTCAGTACGGATTCTGGTGGTCGACCAGGGGCGCGGAATTCCCGAGAAGTACAAGAACCTTCTGTTTCAGCGGTTTCAGCAAGTCGAAGTGGCTGATTCCAAGCGGAGGGGTGGAACCGGGCTCGGGCTTGCTATTTGCAAGTCGATTATCGAGCAGCATAAGGGCACAATTGGGGTAGAAAGTGAGGAGGGGAAGGGCAGCACATTTTGGTTTGAGATACCAACGACCGATAATTCAAAGGAACAGAGGGCATGAAAGTAGTAATCATTGATGATGAAGAAGACATTCGAAGTGTAGCCAGTATGAGCCTGGGGATTTTAGGGGGTATTGATGTAGTGGAGGCCGAAAGCGGAAAGGACGGAATCGCCAAGGCGGCCGCTGAAAAGCCAGATGTTATCCTGCTTGACGCCATGATGCCAGAGATGGACGGCCCGGCGACGCTCGAGGCGCTTCGTAACAACCCGGATACAGCAAGCATTCCGGTGATCTTCTTGACAGCGAAGGCGATAAGATCCGAAGTTGAAAAGCTGAGATCGATGGGTGCTCTGGGAGTGCTTTCCAAGCCGTTCGATCCCACTACATTAGCAAACCAAGTCAGGGAGATGCTGGAGAAGAGTTAGGATGCAGGCCTGGGAAGAGACTTTTGCACAATTGCGGGAGCAGTATGTACGGCGCTCCCGGGACAGGCTCGATCAGATCGCCCAGCTGGTCAAAGATTTGGCGAAAGATCCCGCAGACGCAACGATTGTCGATCGTTTGAAGCATAACTTTCACTGGCTGACCGGCTCGGGCAGCATCTATGGTTTTCCCAAAATTACTCAGTACGGATCATCGGGTGAGCAATATTGCGAGGTATTGCTGCAAGAGAAGCAATTAGCAACTGCTACCGATTGCGAGCGCTTCCAGGGGCTCCTTGACGGTATTAAGTCTGAATTCGCGATTGGTCAGCCGGCGGAAGCTCAATCAGGAGCTTCTGTGGCAACAGAACCGGCTCAGAAGAAGGATTCGGATGGACCTCTAGTCGATCTGCTGATTGTTGATGCGGATCAGTCAGATCTGTTCAATCTCAGCCGGCATTTCGAAGAAGAGGGAATGACGATTAGAACTGCGCGCTCAATTTCGGGCGGACTTTCCTCGATCGCTGAGGAGATGCCGGACGCAGTCGTGATGTCCATTCCTCTGCCGGACGGGCAGGGCTATGAGTTGGTTGAGAGCTTGCGGTCGACTGCCGGAGGCGATCGTCCGCCGGTTTTGATTGTAAGCAAACAGACTGGATTTCTCGATAAAGTACAAGCGATTCACTGCGGAGCGGACGGCTACTTCGAAAAGACGACTGATTGGGAAGACCTGACTGCCCGCTTGCGCTATCTGTTGGATAAGGACCGGCCTGAACCATATCGGATACTCTCGGTCGAGGACGATCCCGACCAGGCGGCATTTCTGCGGGCGGTGCTCGAGCTGGCTGGATATAAAGTTCGCCTCTGCTCCGACCCTAAACGGTTCGAGCAGGAGCTGGCCGAATACGATCCCGATCTGGTCTTGATGGATATCCTCCTGCCTGGAATTACCGGCTATGAGCTGACTCAATATGTGAGGCAGCAAGAGCGATACGCCACTCTTCCAATTGTCTTCCTGACGACGCAAGGACAGCTCGATGCGAAAATCAAAGCTGCCAAGTCAGGTGGAGATGACCATTTGGTCAAACCCGTATTGCCGCCACTGCTTTGTTCGACTGTGGCTGCAAAACTCGAGCGTTCGCGGTTTCTCAAATCACTTTTGCATCGAGATGGGCTTACTAAGCTGCTTACGCATACAGCTTTCATGGAGCGAGCCAGTGCGGTAGTGGCAGATCGTAAGCGTCATCCGGAGCGGCTTGCGGCGATGATGATGTTTGATGTGGATGGACTTAAGGCGATTAATGATGCGCATGGTCCGCTTATCGGTGACAAGGTGCTGGTTGCGCTTGCTACTCTCTTGCGCAGGCGTCTCAGGCAGCAGGATTCAATCGGCAGGTTTAGCGG
Organism: uncultured Candidatus Obscuribacterales bacterium; assembly: GCA_964607945.1. Classification (GTDB taxonomy): domain Bacteria; phylum Cyanobacteriota; class Vampirovibrionia; order Obscuribacterales; family Obscuribacteraceae; genus JAGVKB01. The sequence continues at coordinate 1,282 of CAZSNX010000320.1, read as the reverse complement.
CGAGGAATTCTTGATCGTAGCTGAAGACCTCGATGAAAACGAGGCGGAAAAGCTGGCTGGACGGCTCTTGGCTGATTTCTCTGCAAGAACGATTGAGACTGCTGGCGGCAGCAAAATTCAGGCGACGTTCAGCGCCGGAGTAGCTATGCTGGATCCGTATACGATGGATCTAGATCGCTGGCGAACGGCGGCGGAGAAGGCTTTGTATGCAGCCAAGGCGAGAGGCAAGAATTGCGTTCAAAGCGCTTCGGTCTCGGCGTTTCTTTAATCGCAGGCGCTATGCAGCGCGGCCGTGAGCGAGGAGTTTCTCTGGACGCACGCACCCCCAGCCTGCTTCGGCCCGTGCTTCGCCTACGTTGTGCTGACAGGAATATTGAACCAGAATGTGCTGCCACCGCCGGCTGTGCTTTCAACACCAATCGTGCCGCCATGACACTGCACTATCTGTTTGCAGATCGGCAACCCCAGTCCGGAGCCGGTGCTGCTGCTTGTTGATGCATCGAGCGGCTTGTAGCGCTCAAACAAAGTATCTCTCTGTCTCTCCGGAATGCCTGGTCCATGGTCTACTATTTTGAATTGAATCCAACCTTCGATTGGCTCGATTGAGATCAACACTTCATCGCCAATAGTCGAGTGGGTGATGGCATTTTCGAGCAGGTTGGACAGCACTTGCAATAAACGGTCTCTATCAACGATGACGCTGTTTACATTCGATTTGACAGTCATGGAAACATTCGCCTGATGGGCTTGAGCGGCAACTGATTTTGTCGCTTGCTCGACCAGTTCGCTTACCGCAACTTCCTCCAGAGACAGCTGCATCTGCCCTGATTCCAGCTTTTCTATGTCTAGTAGATCGTTGATCAGATCGAGCAGTCGATTGGCATTTGTAGTAACCGTGTTCAAGCTATCCTTGACCTTTAGGTCCAGATCTCCGAGCGCTCCGGCCGTTCCCAATTTCGAAACACCGACAATTGCTGTCAGCGGCGTGCGCAGATCGTGACTTACCATCGCCAGAAACTCTTGCTTCAATCTTTCAAGCTCTTTGCGCTTGCTGATATCATGGGCGGTGCCGAAATAGAGGTCCTCAGAGGCAGACCATGAAAGCGACCAGAGCACATCCTGGACCGAACCGTCCTTGCAGATTATGCGGTTTTCAATGGTCAAGGGTTCTCCATCCGCCAATTCGGACCCGATTGCTGTGGCGGTCGACTGACGATCGTCAATTGCTGTAATCTCCAAGAGCGAACGATCTTGCAAGAATTCCACCGTGTATCCCCACAGC
>CAZSNX010000319.1:0-5503 GCA_964607945.1 uncultured Candidatus Obscuribacterales bacterium | reverse complement strand
TGGTGATGGAGTACGGCATGTCAGAACTCGGACCGATTTCGATTGCGGGTCATCGGCAGCCGGGAGCTGGTCTCGCCAATGCGATCGACGCTGCGATTGGAAAGATTCAGTGCGGAGCAATGGCGATGGCTCGCCAGATTGTCAGCGAACAAAAAGCGTTCATCCTGGCAGCCACAAGCGCTCTGCTCAAAGCCGAAACGGTGCTTGCTCCTCAATGGCATGAGCTGCTCAAGCACCACCAGCTCGAGGCACACGCCAAGACCGTTGTGTCCGAAGCTTTGCCGCTTCTCAAGGGCGGCGATCCTGACTTCCTGGAACAGTGCCGGGAATTCGTTACCACCGGTAACGACCTTGCTGGTTCGCCCGTTGCCCCCAAAGGACCGGCGGCGGATGGATTGCTCTTCAGCGGAGCGCCCGCCTTGCCCCAAACTGCAGAGAAGGAGCCGACATGAGAAAGACAAAGAAAGACTTTCTGATCGAAGTGTTGGTGCCTTTCGTAAGCGGGTCATCAGCGCTGGCCGCCGGCTGCATGCTGGCCAGCAACACTTGGCTCGGGCTGTACAACTGGTTCTACGCAGTCTGCCTGCTCCTCTACATCTTCCTGGGCTGGACATTCTGGCTGCCCCACAAAGATGCAATTCGCCAAAAGTTTCGTGGACAGATACCGCTGTCCGTCGAGCTGCGCATCGCTGCAACCTGCTGCGGAATCGGAGGAGGCATAACCGGTCTCTTCCTCGGCAGCCTCTTCATCAATTGAAGAGCGCCGAAGTAGCCGGTGAAAGCAAGAACAGACCAGGAGCTGCGCTCAGGGTCTGTTCTTGCTTTAAATTCTTTTACTATATTTCTTAGTGTATTAACGAGAGAAAAAAAATTTCCGGCACCGCCGATGCTACCACTCCGCAATGCCGTTATTAGATTCGGACGGAAAGATAAAGCATCTTGCCTCGCCTTTCCGCCCGAACACTCGCCGAAGAACTTCGGGCTGTTTAGCCGCCGTGTGCCTGCACGCATCAAGAATGCAGGCATGCTTATCAACACACTCCACCGCCGCTCGATGCGCCCCGGCTAGAGTTTGCCGATGCACCCGATCAGACCTTCGATGGATTCTCCGGTAAAGCCGGGCGTCAACGTCGGGAAACGCGACGCAAAGAGTTGGTACTGGACTTTGCCGCCAGGCAGCAGCTCGCCAACGACCTGCAGCCACTTGCGCCGCGGAAACAGATCGATGCCGCAGACCTGCCAGCGGGCCACGGTGTAGCAGGCGTGGAGGCACCAACAGTCATCCTTCTCTCCCATCCGCGCGACGCGCCCCGTAACGTAACCGGGAAGCGCGTGCAACGTATCGCGCAGAAGCTGATGAGCATCGAAGGCACTGACCAGTCGACCGGATTTAACTGCGTTCACGGAATTCCCCTTTGATTCGGGATACAGATTGTGCGGGAAAACACCGGCTCGACCTTCAGCGCACCAAATATAGTGCTTGATCGGTCGAGCCGGCAACTGGTTGGAGCGGGCGCCGGAAAAGCCTGTTTGCCGGCGCCTGACGCTCAGACTAATCAGACGTAGTAACCGACCAGGTAGGACAGGATGTAGGCGGCAACCGACATGCCGGCCCCCACCGCGGCGCAGACCGGCAAGCTCGCAGCCGCGGCCAAGCCGACGATCAGCCCGTAGAAGGCGCCGAACAGACAAGTGATGATCAGCGCGCTGTTTCGCGTGCTACCGCGATCGGCCGGGTCGACGGTCTGGTTCTTGCGCCCCACGAACATTCCCCAGCCGAGCACCAAAACAGCCAGAACCCCAAACGCGATGTCCATAGTCTTCTCCTTGGTCTCTAACGATTACGCAGCGGAATGCCAGCCCCACACGGGACGGACAGCCTGCGAAAAGCTTCAGAGCACCGACAATGTTTGAGTGACAGAACGGAACGTGGACTCAATTGCAGGAACGGAAGGCGGGCATATCTTCCGCTAACCGCCGAAATGCTGATGGTTCAGGCACATCTCCTTTCAGGATTGGAATGATTGGATGATTGACTCAAGCAAGCTGGTAGTGAGCCGGGTCCGCAAGCGAACGAGTTCCGACGAACTGAAACATGGAAACTGCTGCTCTTTTCGGGTCACTACCTGCTGTACTGCTGTGTGTGCACAATGAACAGGAAAAACTTACATTTGTCAGGTCTAAGGCTGCTAGCAATTTTGTAGAAATATAGCAGTCAACAGGTGAAAGCTTTCAGTGCTCGATACCACCACCCAGAGATGATCGGAAGGGAGATATGAACACCCCCCTTTGCAACACACCGTAGAATTCTGCAAAGAGACTTCGTAATTGCCTCACTAAACGCGGATTGCGAAGCTCGCGCCAGCACTGTTCCAATGCTCATCTCGCGGAAGAAAAGCAACGCCTCTCTTTCGCCTCGGACAGCAAACACTGGCTGCTGTGGGATTTTCAAAAGCGAGAGACGAACAGCCGTTTTTGTCCTCAAAGGTCCACATCAGCAGAAAACACTGCGAATTATAAATTTCTTTCCTCCTGGCAATGTCAGGCGAGATCACAACACAAATGCCTAGATAAGAGCACCAAGCAGCTTTTAACTAAAGCGTTAACAGAAAGAGCTTCTTGAATTTAGCAACTCAGAAAAGGCAGAGTTGACTTTGTCCTTTTTCTTTCAAACCTCAAGAGCAAACAACGGCATAGAGCATCCATAACAAGCCAATTTATGTGCACCCCTACCACATTTTGAGTGCGGCCGTTGTTGTTTGGCTTTCTGTCCTCACACGAATGGAGCGCTGCAATGTCAAACGACGAAAGCAAGACTTTCGGCTCAGAGCTCAAGCGCAACTTGTTGCGCGGACTGATGATTATGACGCCGATCGCGGTCGTCGTAATTCTCATCGAGCTCGTCTACGGTTCGATCGACAACCGGCTCGGTCCTTCGCTGGCCTACCTGGTTCGTCTCGTAATTCCTAGTTCATGGTTGGGACCGTTCTCGCAAGGAAACATACCTGGTTTGAGCCTGGCATTTGTACTGTTCTTGCTGGCAGCGGTCGGCTGGATCGATTCCTGGTATCTCGGGCGAAAGGGGCTCAGCCTGATCGACTGTTTCTTCCTGGCAATCCCCGGAATCCGCACAATCTATTCCGCAGTGCGCAAGTTGGTCGACACCCTGAGCGATACCCAGAAATCCGCCTTCCAACGCGTTGTCTGGATTCCATGGGGTTGGCGGGATTCCAAAACGCTGGCGTTTGCCACCAGCGAAACAGTCGACTCCATGACCGGTCGCAAGTATGTGACTGTCTGTATCCCCACTCCACCGAATCCGTTCTCCGGACCATTCATTGTGGTTCCGGCAGACCAGGTAGTCGAAAGCGGTCTTTCACTCGACGAGGCATTGAAGATCGTCATGTCGTTCGGTGTGCTGACTCCACCGGCACTTCCGATTACGCGGGCAAGCGCACCGCCTTCGGACGGACAGGAGTAACTCGTTACTTCAGCGTTCACAAACTACGAGCGGCTGGATTTTTCTCGTGCGAATCCCGCCGCTGCACTTCTCAGCACGACCAGGAGAATACGATGAATACGGACCGAAACAATTTCGGAAGCACCGTGGTGCTGGCACTGCTGTTTGCGCTGGCCATCATCTGCGGTGCGGGCGTGACGAGAGCCGATGACCTGCCGTTCGGCTACACCGCCGACGTCGAGAAGCGTCCGGCCGAAAGCGGCGAGAAGCAACGCATCCACATCTTCAATCAGCAGAAGCAGAAGGTCAGCATCAAGGTCGAGTTCCTCGACGGCAGCTCCGAAATCCAGAGCCTCTATCCGGACGGCAAGGTCAAAACCAGGACCGCCAACGACGCCAAGAGCGGCGACCGAACGGAAAAACACTACTACCCGAAAGGTGAGCTCGCCCTCGAGAAAGTCAACGGCGTCAGGTTGTTCGAGCGCCGCGAACTGTCCGATGGCACCTACGAGGCCACGCGCTACAAGCCTGGTGGAGTGCACCCGCAGATGATCCGGCGAGTGAAGCCGAGTGGTGCGTTCGAACTCAAACACTTTCGGACCGGCAAGAGCCATGAACTCTGGTTCGATGCCGTCATCCCTGGAACGAGCGGCAATCCGGAGTGGAACTACTACGCAAAGGATGGCAAGTCACTGCGCCGGACGGTCGACAGCACCAACAAATCAATGACAGTGCGCGTCTTGAGCAGCGACAAGACTTTTCTCTTCGAGCAAGTCTGGCAGCTGAACGACAAAGGCAGCTACACCTTGCAAGCTGTGACCGTTCCAACGAAGGACAAGGACAGCTCTACCCGATATCGGCTCAAGAAAGACGGACAAACGGTGGAACTCGTCGAAGAGCTAACGCCGGCCGGCCAGGTCGAACGCTCGTTTGCTCCCAAGCCTGCCGACAAGCCTGACAAGGAAATGCTCCAGGAATATGGCGGAGACGACGATCCGACCGTTCCCGAAGTTGACGAAGAGTAGCTGCGGTAGCTGCTCTGACAACACTCGATTCGAGGGCACCACCACCGAATAGCTCCGACCGCAACCAATCAGCTACGAGAACTTCTCTCGCAAGCAACCCAGTGGCGTACCGGAACGCAGGGTACCATACGCCACTTAACCAAAATCCTGCACTTCACTTGCTCACGCACATCAAACTTGGAGTGCGAACAGAGCAAAAAACAGGAGATTCACTATGAGTCGTCTGATTTCGCATTTTCGACTGATCGCGCTGCTCTGCACCTTTGCCTTCGCAACACCGCAAGTCTTCGCTCAGAGCCAGCCTGTTCCCGGCCGCTTCGATGCCGTTACGCCGCGCCTGAATGATTCCTCAAAGCAGGACAAGAGCGTCAATACGGTCAGCGAGACGGCTTCCAACACCAGCCAGTCCACGCCTGCGCCGGCAACGGCACCCTCAAGCCAGCCGAACGGACTGTTCGACTCCGTCACGCCGAAGCTGGGCAACAACAATCAACCGACCGGCAATGCCACCACGGACGGCACCGCCGCACCGGTCTCCGGCGAATTCGCCGCGGCAAACGGTAGCCAGTCTCCGAGTTGCGACAGCAGCAGCAGTTACTTCGGCAATGGGCTGTATCGCAACTGCGACGACTGGAACAACAACGGTTACTACGACTACGACAGTTCCAGCTATTACGGCGGGTCCGGCTGCTCCAGCTGCGGATCGTCGGGCGGCTTCTGCGGCTCCGGCTGCTCCAGCTGCGGATTGTCGGGCGGGTTCGGCGGCTCCGGTCTGCTGAGCAGCATCCTTTTCAGCATCACCAACAACAACAGCTGCTACAACGGCGGCTTCGGCAACGGCTACTGCGGTAGCGGCGGGCTCTTCGGCAACAGTTACGGCGGAAACTGCGGCAACAACTCCTTCGGCGGTTATCGCAACAGTTACTTCGGTAACGGTACCTACGGTAACAACGGCGGGTATTGCGGCAACAACTACGGAGGGTTCGGCAACAACCGCTTCGGCGGCTACGGCTCCAGC
>CAZSNX010000318.1:0-5536 GCA_964607945.1 uncultured Candidatus Obscuribacterales bacterium | reverse complement strand
TGCGGTCCTGCTTGCTTGAATTGCCGTTGATTTGACGAAACTCATGAGTAATCGCCAAGATTCGAAATGTCACTACATCCCTACAATTGAACGAATTATAAATAAGCCAAGCCCGATTTTCAAGAGGAAGCATGGACTCCTGAGCCACCTTTAAGACAGCGGCGGTACGGCAGGCGGACAAAGCGAATTGATTCGCAGGCTGTTTCAATAGCAATTACCAATGATAGCGATACTATCGGTAGTATCACTCGCAGACTGCTGTACAGAAGTTTCCAACGCTCCATTGCTGCCGGCTGCTTGACCTATATATTCAGTCCGGCAACTTGCAGGTAAGATTATCTGAGTCGCATTGATTGTCGCCATCGGCATTTCTTTGTGATTGCCTTCCTAAAACACAGGGCAACCTGGTAAATACGACAGGGTTAGGGTGCGCCGGAAGCTTCAGAATCAAGCAGCAGGCGTTTTGAGGGGATGGCAATGCCAGACGAGAAGGAAATTAAAGAAGCTCCGGACCAATCGAAGGAAAGCTCCGCTAAACCGGATGTTCTGTCTCCGGAAGAGAGCAAACGAGTACAGGAAGAGGCAGCCGACAATTCAGCCGACCGCAAGAAATTCCTGGAAGGCAGCTTGGGCAAGGGACGATCTCCCAGCACCGAGGTTCTCAAGGACATGGTCGTAAGCATCCTTGACGGCGCCAAGCAGTTAGTTGGCAACAATCCGGACAGCCAAGCTGCGGACAAAAACACAACTCCAGTCGAATCGGCCGTCGCCGGACTAGCCAAGAATGAGCTGAGCCTGGCTCATCCAGTCGATTCGATAGTGGAGATTTATCACAGAATCGTCGGAGACAGCAGCACTGCCCCTTCCGCTTCGGACGCACCGGCAACTCCCGGAGAAAAACCGGCAGAAGGCCGCAAATCAGAGGAGAGTCCAGAGGAACTTCTCAAGAAGATCAAAGAAGATCCTCAAACCAAGGCCGAGCATGAACACTTGGAGAAAGTTGCCGGCGAAAAGATCAAGAACCCTGAAGAGCTCAAGCGCTTCAAAGAGGACATGGAAGCACTCGAGAAGCGAGCCAGCGAGCAAAAACCACCGTTGAGCCCAGAAGAGCTTAAGAATACGTACAAAGAAATTTCCAAGTTAATGGAAGCCAAAGACAGCCCGGATTCACCACTAAAAGAAGCCGACAGAGTTCGGCTGGCCGAGCAAGTAATGCATCAAGCAGCTCATCCCACTGACATTTCCCAGGGTGACTACAACACCTGTAACGTCACGGTCGGAGAAGTCCGCACCTATACTAAGAATCCTTCGGAGGCAGCCCGCCTCGTAACGGAAGTAGCGACAACCGGCAAGTATCACACCACCGGCAAGCCACCGTTGGAGATCACAATCGACCGTGACAGCATGCTGCCTCATGGAGAATCAAAAACTCATCCACCCGGAGACAACCAACGCAGCTACGCCAGCCAAATCTTCGATGTCACCGCCGTCAATATTCATTACGCGCGTGAGCATGCTCGCGGCGGCCCCGATATTCGCTACGAACAACACGAGCCCAAGCCCGGTGGTCCCAACGACAAACCGCCGGCCGACAACGGCGAACGATTGATGAATTATGCCGATAAGAACAAGCCGGTGGAGGTCACTTATCCCGATGGTACTCCCAAACGCAGTCCGGGGCTGAAAGCATTCGATTACGTCGAAGCGGCGAAGGAGATCAGCCCCGAGCCGAAAGTCAAATTAGCTGACGGTCGCGAGGTGGAGGCTCCGATTGGCATTCAGCGATACCCGGCAGACAGCCCGGAAAAAGAGCCGAAGAATCTGGCCGGAGTTGTATTCATAGACAATGAGGCTGACTTTGAAAAGACAATTGCCCAGATGAAGGCGGAAGGCAGACTACCGGTAATGGTCGGAGTCCACACCGGTCGAGAACCATTCCGGTCGGACTCCGGAGAGCATCAGGCCGGAGAACGCGGAGGCGCCCACGTCGTACTGGTAACCGACTATGAACCTGGCAATCCACCGAAAGTATCAGTCGACAATCAATGGGGAAAGTCGGCCGATCATCGCAAAGATCATCCAGACGGCGACAAATCGATACCATTGCACGATCTTTTCCAGGCGACTCAAGAAAGCCCTACAATGAAAGATTTGACTGCACTCGAAAAGCAACACGACAGAGGTGAATTCAAAGGGAAAGAAGACGAATACAACAAGCAGCTCGAAAAGATGTATGTAGAAAGCATCAAACGTTGGGACAAGGAGAAGGCGGACGGCACGCTGGACAAGAACGAGCAGACAATGGCAGTTCAAGAATTCCAGGACTATCTCAAGTCACTTCAGCCTTCACCGCAGCGAGGCAGAGAGATCCTCAAACATGCGATCGAAACCTACAAAAAAGAAAAGGGCAACTGATCTTCCAGACTTAAAATTTCAGATGCAATCTTAGTACTGCGCGCATGGAAAGGACAAGGAAATGGATACTGCAGAGCAACCGAGAAGATCCAAGTTCGGCATCCAACCGATAGCGAGATCAGCGTCAGTGGACGAACCCGAAATCGATCTCCTATCCGACCAATTGGAAACCGCAATCGTATCGCGCGGAGTCATATTGTGCATGAATGTCCCAGAGCAATGGCTCTGGGGAAAACGAAAAACTCGGGATGAAACCCAATTTTCATTTCTCGAATTTCATCCGGAGGGAAAGCCAGAAGTCATGCTCTGGTTTTTCTATCGTGGACACAAGTTAACGGAGACTGTCGCCGAGAGTTTCAGGAGCCTTCTGGCACTGCCATCGCATCTGATGACACCGCAGGAGATCGGCCCGGTTGAAGGTGTGATTCGGGACAAGGCTCGCCGTGAGTTTTTTGAGCTTATCTCCGCTCGAACCGAACAGTTAAATGGCAAATCAGTGCTAACCATGCAGGGCAGGTACAAAGAAAGCCAGGAAGACTCATACTCCATCTACATCGACGCGGACGGCTCAGGAAGCGTGGTGCAAGAGCTGCACTTCCAGGCACCAAAGGACTCTTATCGTCATTACATTCCCGAGGCAAAAAAATCCTTTAGTTCAATTATCTGGAAACCACTCGAAAAGCCCACCCGCTCCCGACCGCTGTTCTAAGCCAGGCTCTACCGACACCGTTAGAACAGTTTTCCACCAAGCGCAGACAGTGCAGCATAATAGCCGCACATTCCGTGCACTCCGCCACCAGGCGGCGTGGAGGCGGAGCAGATGTAGAGACTTCTATTCGGCGTCGAGAACGGCACCATTCTCAATGCCGGACGGGCAAGAAGCTGCCGCCAATCCAAAGTGCCACCATTGATGTCACCACCGATGTAGTTTGGATTGTAGTCAGCAAATAGTGCAGGAGATCTGACCGACCTAGCCAGAATCCTCTCGCGAAAGCCGGGCGCGAATCGCTCTATTTGCGCCTCGATGCGCTCAGTCATATCGAAAGTGGAATTGCATGGCACGTGGCAGTAGGCCCAAACCGTATGCTTGCCGGCCGGTGCTCTCGTCGGATCGAACAGTGATTGTTGAGCAAGCAACACGAATGGGCGCACCGGATTTCGCCCTTGCCATACCTCTCGCTCAGCAAAGGCAATTTCGTCGGTCGATCCGCAGACATGAACCGTTCCGGCGCGCAAACAATCACTTGCCTTCCAAGGAATTGGCCCATTCAAGGCGAAGTCGACTTTAAAAGCAGCCGGACCATAACGATATGATTGCAGCTGTCGAACATAGCTTGAAGGCAGATGCCGCCCCCCAATAGTAATCAAATGTCGCGGCGATACATCGCAGAATACCAAGGGCGACTTCGGCAATTCATCAAGCGATGAGACGTGGGCACCACACAGAAGTTCACCGCCCAGGGAGACGAAGTACGAAAGCAACGAATCCGCCAACCTTTGCGCACCACCTTCCGGAAACGGCCATCCGACTGCGTGACCGGCAATGTTCAGTACTACTCCAATGGCAGCCGAAGGTGATTGCTCCAGCGGTAAAGTCGAATGTGCAGCAATCCCCGCAAACAATGCGCGCGCTCGATCGCCGGCGAAGGTGTTGGCTGTAATCCATTGGCTGGACCGAATTGCCAACATTCCAAATCGCGCCATGGCAGTTGGATAGGAGAGCCAACTCAATGGACTGAGCAAAGCTTTGGAAACATCGTCCCAGTTGGGCACTAACGGCTCCATGAATCTTCGATAGGCTAGCTTGTCCTGACCCAGCGTAAGGCCGGTCGCCTCGATCGAACGCTCTAGCAGTGCCGCAGTTCCATCATCGAATGGATGCGCCAGCGGTGCTGCCGGATGAATCCAACGCAAACCATGCTCTGCCAGAGGCAAATCTCTGAACAAAGGCGAGCCGGCACCAAGCGGGTGAATCGCCGAGCAAATATCATGAACGAAACCAGGCAGGGTAAGCGCTCCGCTCCGGCAACCACCGCCTACTGTGTCCCGGGACTCCAGCAGCAATACTTTCAATCCAGACCGAGCCAACGTGACAGCTGCGCCCAGTCCGTTTGGACCGGAACCGATCACTATTGCATCGTAACTCTGCCTTCGCGTGCGGGCAGTGATCGGTAATGGTCCCATTCTTCGCTCTGATTTTGTCGGTATGCAATGAACTCAAAGGCATATCAACAAGATGATCTCAATCAATACTTTTATAACAGCTTATATGAGATTGTAAATATTGACGAACAAGTAGGTAGAAGAGATTCTACCGGGTATAAGAAAAACAGTAATCGCCAGACAAGCCAATAGCGGCGGCGCTTTGTTCTAAACAGGCTCGTAGGCGAAATTTATTTAGCAAACTACTCCGGAATCTCATTCCGTTACTATCCTTTTGCGCTTTTTATGGCCGATCAGAAGATAGTTATAGTTGGTGGAAGCGTTGCCGGCGTCAAGCGCGCCAAGACATTGCAGAAGCTGCTGCCGAAATCAGGCTACAAAATTGTTCTTTTCAATCATGAGAAGGCGAGTCCATCGTGACAAAACGCAGGAGATCGACAGTTGATCATCGCACAATCGCAAGCAAACTGCCTGCTGCGGTTGTATTTTTGACAATGGCGTCATCGACTGCGACAGCTCCCTCCACCGCCGCCCAAACCAAACCGAACTTGAATCCCCAGCCACCGGTTCAAGGGAGATCAGCCCTCCCGCAGGCGCCAACGGCGCGAACACCAGCTGCGGTGCGGCCGGCGGCTTCCGTAAAGGTGCCGCTGGTCGACATCAACGACATCACAACGAAGTCAATCCAGCTTCTGGAAGATGGAAAACCGGAAGAGGCTGTACAGCTATTCGAACTGACGCTCGACTCGGCACTCAAGAAAAACTCCGAAACACTCGACCCCAAGTTGACTGTAGATATAACTTCCGGGTTGGCTGCTTGTTACTTGGCAGAGGGCGAATATGAATCCGCCCAGCAACGACTAATTAAGCTGCTTGCATCAATGAATGAGATCCACGGCTCCGGAGTAGCTTACGAAAAGGTTCTCGCTCGCAAACGCCTGGGTGATGCCTACTATAT
>CAZSNX010000317.1:0-5539 GCA_964607945.1 uncultured Candidatus Obscuribacterales bacterium | reverse complement strand
CGCCCACGCCTGCATAAGCGTCGACTATCAAAGGCGGCTCCTGTTCATATCCTCCCGGACAGGCTGTCACCGCCTCAAGGATCTGTTCCATCAATCGTCCGGCCTGCATCGTGTTTATTTGAAAAAAACTAGTCGGCGACAACTTGAATTCGATTCCCTTCCTTAAGCGCTCGGGGAAGTCCGCACGCGTGGCAACGAGTTTCTCTATAAGAAATGGTTGGCCGGCAAGCAGAACTGTAGTGTCACCCATGATGCGATTGCCCGCATGCGAATTGTAGTTGAGGCACACGCCAGTTATCTCCGGCACTTTCTCCATCAACGCTCTGGCAATATCTTTCAGCTTCGGCAAGTCTAAAAACGCCGACCGGCTTCGCTTCGGTCCAACATCTTGTGTTGCGTCTTCTGACGAATTGACCACTAGTGTAACCAGGATGGCACGGCGATCGAAGGAATACCTGGCCGCGATATGCCGCAATAGCCCTTTCCTAGTTACTTCATCGTAAGCTTCGATTCCCTGCGATTCGCAAAGCTCTTTGACTGCTTCAAGCATGCGGTCGAGCGGCTCAGGCTGCACCGGACAATGTTTGATATTGACCAGCTCATGCGAATCTTGCTTGTAATATCCCGCCAGCAAACGAGTTGATCCCTTGGGATGCTTAACGGGAAATTGCACCTTGTTGCGATAGAAGAGGGGATCGTCCGCACCGATTGCCGGTTTGACTAACTCGGCATCCATTCCGGCGATATGCTTGAGTGTCTGCCGGACGATTTTCTCCTTGGCCCTCAGCTGCCCCTCATATTCAATATGTTGCCACTGACACCCACCGCAAACTTTAAACAGCTTGCATGGTGGCTCAACGCGCTCGGGAGAGGCCTTTAGCACCTTCACCAGCCTTGCCCGGGCAAAATCCTTGCGAACATCGAACACTTCCAATTCGATGTGATCGCCTGCTGCAACTCTATTTATGAAAATCGCCATCCCCCGTTCACGCGTAACACCCTCGCCACCGGGCGCGAGCGATTCAATCGTAGCCTCGACTACCTCTCCCTTCTTGAGCTGCTCGCCCGAATTTGGCTTACCAGTCAATTGCTGTCAATCCTCTTTTAGATTTTCGGGAAGGCCGAGCACCTGCTCCAACTTTCCCAGCTTCGTGTTTAGAGTAGCCCGATTACCGCTGGCTGCAAGCCCTTCGAACTCACCTAGTAAACGCAAGTAACGGTTAACCGGCTTGCCGGAATCACGCAATTCAGCAACCCTTTGCGCCACCCTCAACCGTCGGTTGTACATCAATCCCTCGGCCGGCGCCAGCTCACCGAGCGGTCGAAGCGTAGCAGGGTCGCCGGACTGGTTACTTGCAGCTGTTTCTGGTTGTACCTGGCTGAAGTGCTCAGCTTGAGCCCGCACCTTTGCCTGCAACTCCTTCAACCGGCTGGCGACACCATCCTGGTCTCCCTGTCTGACCTTATCTTCAATTTGAAAAAATTGCGCCAAGAGCGGTCCGGCACCGGCACCGTTGTCTCTCAACTGGCTGATTTCGGATAGCAGCTGAGTACGCTCATCATGATAAACACCCGGGATTGCGTCGAGCGTCCGGCTAATCTCCTTATAGCTGAGCCCCTTCAGGCGAGCCACCGGATTGACCGTTCCCTTCACGAGCTCAATGCCGGACAGCAGCTTGTCTTGACTGATCTGGCGATTGGCAAATGCCTTCACGTCGGTATCATGCACAAGCACTTGCCGATACTTATTAGCATTGCTGCGATCGAAAAAGACCACCTTCACCTTTACGATCGCGTGCGGATAAGCATCCATCACCTTCTTGGCGATCAAGGTGGCATCAATTTTGCAATCACGGTCGGTCGCTTTCGGATTTCTCACTGTGGTGATATCGACTTCCCGCTCGCGGTCCAGCACCTTAGCGCGTACCTCAGTATCCGAGCCAAGGACTTTGGACTCTTCGACCAAGGTAGATATCTCCGAAGCAGAATCCATTGCGGCGAGCGGCTGCAGTGCTGAAGCGAGAAGAAACAAGATCAAGCCGGTGTTAACCATCACCGCTCTGCCAAGCTTGATATTATCCATAGTGCACCTCTCAGCGTGCCAATCTCGGCGGTACCTTCGACAACAAGCCCAATGCCCCCTCAAGTTTTCGCAAGAGCGCTTCAGCCTGGAGGCTATCGCGCGCTTTCAAGAGAGTCTCGATCTGCCGGTAAGCCTGGAGGTAAGACCGAGTGTCGCGGCCGGATGCCTGCAACTCCTTGAGCCTACGAGCGACTCGAATGCGACGCACCGGAAACGGTCCGGGCACCGGAGCGAGATCACCAAGCTGAGTTGTAGACTGCAGCTGAAGTCTCTCCCTTTCCGACACGGCAAACTGCTTCTTTCCACCCGCTGGTTGAACAAACCGTGATTGCTGAGCATGGCGCAGATTGCCTAGATGCTTGAACTGCTCGTCAACCGCCTTGCCGAGCGCAAGCAACAACTGGGCCGTGCCGGCTGAATCGCCCTTGCCGGCTGCGCTTTCAACCTTGGCAAACAGCGAGAGAAACGGAGCCGTTCCTACCCCCTGCTCTTGCAAACCCTGAATCCTTCTCAGAAGAGCTGCCCTTTCATCGTGCAGCAGTCCGTCCACAACGGCGGGCAGTGCTGCAGAGTCAGTCAGACCGGCTGGCTTGGTCTCTGGTCCGGAGACAAGCTCCAGTTCGGAAAGCAGCATATCCTGACTGATCGAGCGCGCGGCAAAAGCCTTGACGTCACCGGCACGGACGGTCACCTTTCTGAAATTAGCTCTGTCGGCAGCATCGAAGAACGTCACCTTTACTTTTGCAACGCCGTTGGAGTCAATATCCATTACCTTTTTGGCAATCAATACAGCATCGATCTTACAGTCCTTGTCGGTGGCGCGCGCATCTCTGGTAGCTGATATCTCGACTTCCTTTTCATCAGGATGAACTGCAGCCTGTACGTTCGAGTCCGCCGTCAGAATCTTCGACTCACCGATTACTTTTAAAACTTCAGCAGCTGAGACCTTTGCCGAAACGGGCAGCAAGGAAACAACGCTGAGCCATACAACAGCTAGCGAAGGGATCAATCGCATCGAGCTGACTCCGGCCATCATTCCATTCTCCCCGCTGACAAGCCCAAACCTTGCCGGTAGATAAAATGCCGGAGTCAGTTTAGACTCCTTCACTTATAAGTACAAGCGCCTCTCAGGTTAGGCGCACCATCCCGTAAGCTTTACATCGACACTAAACTCAACGTATATTGGGCTCTACTGTTCATTGAGGCCCTGATGTCGATTCAGCTGGTTCACGTTTCAGACATACATTTCGGTTCCGGCGAGGGACACGGTCGCATCAATCCGGAAACCGGCTTGAACGTGCGCTTCGAGGATTTCGTAGCTGCCCTGACCAAAGTCGTCGATTTCACCATCGAGCATGGCTGCGACGTTTTTCTGTTCTCGGGTGATGCTTACCGCAACGCATCACCCGAGCCGGTCTATCAAAAGATGTTCGCCCGCGAGCTCAAGCGACTGTCAGACGCGGGCATTAAAACCATTCTACTGGTCGGCAATCACGATCAAATTTTGAAATCGACAGCCAGTCACTCGATGTCGGTCTTTCAGAGCCTCGAAGTGCCAGGCGTTATCACCATCGATCGCCCCGCAATCATGCGCATCGCAACCAAGAACGGACCGATGCAACTGATTGGGCTGCCGCACGTCACCAGGAATCAGGTATTGACCGCCGACCGCTATCTCGGACTACCGTCCGCCAACGTAGACAAAGTACTCGCAGATCATCTCGATACTCTGCTCAAGAGCTATTACGACGAACTGGACAGCACGATACCGGCAGTGGTGACAGCGCATATGACCGTGGACCGAGCAATCGCCGGCATCGAACAGGAACTTCTCATAGGCTATACATTAACGTTTCCTTGCGATATTTTGATCGACAATCGAATCGATTACGTTGCGCTTGGACATGTACACAAGCATCAATCCATCCGGCATGAGTCGCCAGCAATCGTCTATGCCGGCAGCCTAGAACGGGTAGATTTCGGCGAGCAGGATGAAGACAAGGGATTCGTCCATGTCAATCTGGCTCGGAACGCTACAAGTTGGCAATTCCACTCAATCAACCCTCGACCGTTTATCACGGTAGAAGCGGATCTGACGACTGCCGAAAGAATTACCGAAAGACTGGTCGACCAGACCACGAAGAAAATCGTCCCAGGGTGTGTCCTTCGAATTCGCTACAAGATACGCGAAGAGCAGCTTTCAGAGCTAGACGAAGCAAAGGTTCGCGCCGCCTGCGCATCAGCGCTTTCCACTCGCCTGCAACCGACGGTCGTCCAAGCGCAGAATCGAGCCCGCCTGCCTCAGTTGACCGAAGCGGCAGTAGTCTCCCCTCTGAGCGCGCTCGATACTTACCTGTCGGAAGTCGCGCCGGAGCGCAAAGAGCGATTGCTAGAAAAGGCAAGCGAGTTGATCGAACAATTGAATCAAGCGGAATCAGACTGAACACAAACCAGTCGAAACCAATCGCCTGCAATTCGTCAAGCAAAAACTCTATCGGTGCGCAATAAAATGATCCGAGCAGATTGCGCAGCGCCTGACAACCGACCGGGCGCCAAATCTCCCGATGACGTTTGTCGTAGGCACCGTTTTAAGCGCTAACTCAATGAGCCCGACAACGGCATTCTTAAGCTTGGCTAACGGATTTGCTACGCTCGTTATGTAAGATTACTTGGCATCCTTATGCGCCGAGCGAATCACCTCAGACATGCTTTTCAACAGCGTCTCTTACTTGCTTTTCTTTCCAGCGGTTTTCATCGCCTACTGGCTTTCGCCCAAGAGCTGGCGAAGAGTGCTCTTGCTTGCCGCCAGCTACTTCTTTTACATGAGCTGGTTGAAAGTTTATGGATTGCTCCTGCTCGCGCTTACCGCCAGCAATTACTTGCTCGGACTGCTGCTCGACCGCTTTGCCGGCAAACGCAAGTTGATTCTGCTTGCCGGGCTTGCGGTCAATATCGGTGCTCTTTGCTTTTACAAGTACACCAACTTTTTGATTGCCGCATTGTCTGATGGCTTAAAGGCTCTGGGCCCGTGGCTAGCCATTAAGCCAGATCTGCCTACCACCGATATCATTCTTCCTTTGGGTATATCCTTCTTCGCCTTCGAGTTTATCCACTATTTGACGGACATTTATCGAGGCGACAAACCGATTCGAAACGTCATTGATTTCGGACTTTTCGCTGCCTTCTTTCCGTCTCAGATAGCTGGTCCAATCAAACGCTATCAAGATTTCATTCATCAGCTCGGCGAGTTAAAGCCGCTTGCGAACACAACGTTTCACGCCGGCTTAACCCTTCTAATTCAGGGGCTTTTCAAAAAAATTGCGCTATCCGACAATTTGGCGCCACTGGTGTCAGCCGGCTTTCAGCACACCGCCAGCATCGGAACGCTTGACGCCTGGATTGCTACGCTTGCTTTTGCATTTCAAATTTATTTCGACTTCTCCGGATACACGGATA
>CAZSNX010000316.1:5170-5542 GCA_964607945.1 uncultured Candidatus Obscuribacterales bacterium | reverse complement strand
AACCAGAGCCAAGCTCGTCGAGAACTTCATGTACATCGCCGCCGATACTACCCAAGGCAGCCAGGACGTCGGCAACTGTTGGGAAATGTGCAACAGAAACCTAATGGGCATGACGAAGAATCCGGATGCGATGGCTCGCATGCTGAAAGAGATCAGCTTGACTGGCGGCTTCAATTCGGTCCACAGCGGACTGAAGAGTGACAACGGACTGGACAGACGCACCGGTGATTTGAACGCACCGAAACGCTTCGACTTGCCCAAGAATATGCTCCAGCTCGACGCCGCCAATGCCAACTGGTCGCTTGATAAACCGGACGAGCCACATTGGCAGGGCGGTTCAGGCATCATGCCGAGCAGCCCGGTCGGCTACAT
>CAZSNX010000316.1:0-5160 GCA_964607945.1 uncultured Candidatus Obscuribacterales bacterium | reverse complement strand
TCGCAACACACACCAGGCGCTAACCGGTGGTACTTGGGAGAGCTTCCCCTCTCCATCCGGCAACGCCAAGGATGGCTGGTATTACGGTGTCAACGAGCTCATGTACATGGCCACGGGTGAAAAGACACCGCCATGTGTCAGAGTCTCGGATAACAATATTGGACAAGGTGACATTAGTCGCTTGACCGATAAAGCGCTGCAGAAGCAGTTGCTTGAAAATGGTGGAGCGCTGGTAGTCGGACCCGGTCACATGTTTGCCGTCAAGCTCGTCAAAAACAACGGCGAGTGGCAAATAGTCAGTGACAACCAGTGGGGTCCCAAGAACGATCAAGTCGTCGGCAAACTCACCGACCTCAAAGCCTGGGACGTCAAACAAACCAGAGAGCAATACAAGCCGGGCGGTCAGGTGCGGGTCAATAACGACACGCCGGTCGGTCCTGTTAATCCAAACGTTCCCAACAACCCGAACGCTCCGGACAACAGACCGCGACCGTACAACCCTTATCAGCCTCGACAGTACGAGCCCGATAACAGACCGGTCAATCCGGTCAGCCCGCCCAGACCATACGACCCTGGCAAGATCGATGACATCAATCCACCGAAGCCGCCGGAGCCGCCGCCCAAGCCGCGCGACAAAGACGATGACGATCTCGGCTCACCCGCACCAGACCTTGGTTCTGCTGGACCATCCGGTGGCGGACGTCGTCAACGATTCTTCAGCCGGAGATCTCGGCGGTGGTAAAAGGTCAGCTGCTTAAGCGGTTGCTGAAGTATGAGAAATAGCCAGAATTCTATTTGAAAAAAGTTTCGGAGGTGTACACAAAAAATAACCGGTTTCAACATTCTTGTAACAAATGTCTGTCAACATCTATCTACACTGCAAATGCAGGATGAATTCAGTAAACAGTCTTGGCGAGGAACTCAAAAGTGGTTTATACAGATCGTGCACCATCCCATCCGATCGAAGATACTCCGGTTCACCATGAAGGTGGAGCCGTAGCGGAACAAGAAAGTTCGCATCACCGTTTGTTGAGCGATGTGCTCGCGATGAACGGCGATCGCGGATTTAGGGGTGGCGATTTTGCCAGTAATGATCGTGTCGCCAAAGGCGGAGATCGGACGTCGGATAAAAACAAGGACAAAGACAAGGAAGACGAAACCGACAAGCGCAAACGACCGCTTTTAGATCGGTTATTCAAACGAGACAAGCCGGACGTCAAAAAGGACGATGGCAAAGAAAAGGAAGATGATGCGGTCAAGCTTGAAAAGGAAGGCGGCATCGAACAACTTAAACTGCCTAAGGGATTCGCGAAGGGAGCCACCGAAAAGGAAGAGAACTATATGGAGTTTCCTTCCGGCGCCAATAAAGATCTGAAAGTTTGCTACTGGAAGCGCAATGATTATGCCGCCTCCGATGATGACACCAAGAAGATCAATGACATCATGAAGAAGCCTCCGCACGAGCTGAAGGAGCAAGAGATACTCGATATGATTCCGACTATGGCTCCCGGACGCTGGGCCGGCAACGGCAACTTCAAGCAGCTATCCTTGCGCACCGAGGATGTCGGTGGCAAGCGGGTGATTGTCGGTGAATTCAAATTCAACGATCAAGACAAAAAGGTCCATGTAATGATCGCCAATCCTGATAAGGCGAAGCAGCAGATTGAGCTGCTTTGGTTCGAGGGCCCTAATAAGGAATTTGATGCGAATAAGAAAGCACTTACGGACTCGTTCAATCAGATCAGGTGGACCGACGCTCCACCGGTGCCTGCAATGAAGAAAAAGTAGCTGACCAAGCAATCTCGACCGAATCGTAGATAACCGGCTCTTTTTACGGGCCGGTTGTTTTTTGTGATACCGAAAATGGTGCCAGGTTATCCTTCAATTTCGCGATTAATGTTAATCGATGTTCGAATTTACTAGTATTTTCGCCAATCTTGCCAAGTGTCACAAAACTTTCACAAGGCCTTTGTAAACTCTAAATGCCTCAAAATACAGTATTCGAATGGATGCCCCAATCCATTTGAAATTACTATCCCAATTCAAGCTACGGGCTGGCGGCTGAAGTGCTTTAAGCACAGGAGATCGCTCGAACTTATTCGCCCCAATTTCTGCCCAGGATAGAATGGATACAAATGTACAGAATTCCGCACCGCAGCGTGCGGTAGATCAAGACGTCTCGGAATCGCCAGTGCGCTCGGTGCAGTTTACTGCCGAGAGCGTCTCTCAACGATTATTCGAGGCTTCGTACAGCGGGCTTTTACCTCAGCGCTCTGACAAGGCAGCGCCGGGACTACCCCGAGACAAGGATGATGCCTTCGCGGCATTGTTCGATGCTAAATTATCTCCGGCAGACAGTTTTAAACAGTCCAAAGATAGTCCGCAATTTAAAAATCAACCAAAGGAACTTCTCAAGGAAGTAGGCAGCGGCAGAGCTTACGCTTCTTCGGCAGCGGCTTCGGAAGAGCCTGCCGCAGTGTCAAAGTATCTTGAGAAGTACAAGAAAGGACCGGAGGTAGCTCCCAAACCGGAGCCGGACGCACCAGCACCGCTCAAGCCAGATGTCCCTCCTCCTCCTGCACCGGATGTACCACCAGGTCCGCGCCCCGGCCCGGGACCGAGACCCGGGCCGAGACCGCCAGGACCTAGACCTGGCCCGGATGTTCCGCCAGGACCGGGCCCAGGACCGAGACCAGGGCCGGACTTTCCACCAGGACCTGGCCCAAGACCTGGCCCGCGTCCGGATAACCCGGAGCCCAAGCCGGTGCCGGTTCAGCCGAAGCCGGTTTCACCAGGCAAAATCGATGATATCGACCCGCCTAATCCGCCACCAATTGAGCCACCACGTCCCATCCCGAATCCCAACCCGGACAACCCACGTCCGCCTGGTCCAAATCCAGGACCTAATCCCAGACCGAGACCTCCTGCACCGGGACCACGTCCGTGTCCCGGACCTGGCTGAAGATAGTACACACGGGCCGTGTAGCCCGTGAACGATGTAAAAAGCAAGACCCACAGATTGTGAGAACAGCCCATGGTAGAAGAAGTAGCAAAACAGAACAATCCGGATGTACCGGAGCCGAGAGCGATAGACTTCACTCCGGAGAGAGCGCCGACCAGAACCGAAACTCCGATGTGGCCCACCAGCCGCCAGGAGGAGGATTCTCGGCGCGATCTTTTGAGCAAGTATCCGTCTCAGGATACTGCAAGCGGCTATTTGCCGCAGTTTCGCGGTTCCTTTGCTGCCAATGACGCGCGCTTCGAGAATCTCTCCCGAGGCTCTCGATTGTTTACCGCCGAGTCGATCGGAGTCGCCACTGCTGATGGTGGCGGCGATCGTGGTGGTGCGCGCGGATTACGCCGAAATGAAAGTTCGGCGGCAGACCTGCGCGGGCTGTTCTCCGATGTGACCAGCAGGCATCTCGTAGATAGCGCCGGCGATCGGCACACTATCTACGGCGGTTCTGCTCGCGGTGGGCGCTTACGCAGTGAAGTCGACAGCAACGGCGACAGGCATGTAATCTATGGTGATGCCGCGCCTAATCGGCAGGATATCTACGGTGGTGCTGGTCCTAATCGTACAGAGGTTGACAGCGCCGGCGAGCAGCATAAAATTTACGGGCGCAGCGGTCCGAATTCCAATGAGATCGATATTTTTGCTCAGCTCAATGACAAGAACGTCAAGAAAGTCGAAGCCAAATCAGACGGAAAGTCTGATGGCAAAGAGGTAAAGGACGACGCGAATGACGAGACGCCCGCCAATCTGCCCAGGGATGTGAAGGTTGATTATCCTGATGGCAAAGGCGGTCTGGAGGCCAAGCGCGATAAGGATGGCAATCTCTCGGAGTTTACGCTGAAAGACAAGAACGGCGAAGTGAACTTCCACAAGGATGAGGCCGGTCGCTGGATTAAGACGGATCGATTCGGGGTGGAATCGATCGTCAACGGTCAATTCGAACTCAGCAAGAACAACGAACTTGCTTATAAGAAGCCGAACGGTGAAGTTCACATTCACAAGACCGATGGCACCATCTCCAAAGGACGGGTGTTGCCTGACGGTTCCACTGTTACGTTGGATGATACCGGCAAAAAGGCAACCGTACTCGATCGCAAGGATGGATCGAAGGTTGAGGCGGAGTACGACAAGAACGAACTTAGTAAAGTTGTCGAGACTGACAAATCAGGAAAGAATCGCACCACTTGGACTAAGGATGAAAATGGTGTCTGGCATTCCAAAGGCGAGACGAAGGGTGAAGATGGTCAATGGAAGGACGACGGCAAGCCGTCGGCCGAGCGACGCAATCTCGACTTGAATGTCAACGGTCGTTACAGTTACGAAGACAAACTAGCATTCAAGCATGTGCTCAATGGTGACGGAACCGAGCGGATTGAGCCTAAAATTATTGCCAATAAAGATGGCACTAAGACTGTTGAGATTCAATATCCCGATGGTAAGGGATTCCGTACCATTACTCTGGATAAGGACAACAAGGTTACTAAGTTCTCGGAACAAGATGAAGACGGCAAGCGGACCTACTTCCGTGACAAGGATGGAGAATGGCATCTCAAGGCCGGTTTGAAGAACGTCAAGGTTGGCGGTGACTTCAAGCTGGAGAAGAACGGCGATTTTGTCTCCATCGACAAAGATCGTTACGACATTCAGAAGCTCGATGGCAGCATCATCCACGAGAAGGTAAATGCCAACGGCACCAGATTGCGATTGAATGACGACAACACTGTCTCCAAGCTAACCAGAAAAGATGGCTCTGTTGTTGAAATCGGTTACGAGAACGGTGAGAAGAAGCAAATCGTCGATACAAACAAGAATGAGACTCAACGCACTGTTTGGACTAAGAATGACAAAGGAGTGTGGGTCTCCGAAAGCCAGAGCAAGGATAAGGACGGTAAATGGGCTGCCGATGGAAAGCCTTCCGAGCAGCGCAAGGAGATTGAAGTCAACAGTCAAGGCTTGACGATTGCCACCGATGTACGCGGTTTCAAGCATGTAATCGGAGCAGATGGTTCGAAGCTCAACGAAGGTCCTGGTGGGTCGAAATTTACCTTCGATCAACAAGGAAGAATTGAGTCGATTACCTACGGACCAGGCGCAAATCGTCAGTTTAAATTCCAGTATGACGACAAAGACAATTTGACCAAGGT
>CAZSNX010000315.1:0-5543 GCA_964607945.1 uncultured Candidatus Obscuribacterales bacterium | reverse complement strand
GCTCAAGGAGAGGTCTGAGCCACCGCGAATGATGCCCGAACCGGCATCTGTCCAATCTCCAAACTCGCCTTCGTTGCAAAGGAAATCATTGGACTCTTCCCGATCTTCGAACTCATCAGCTGGATTTCGATCGTATAAGCTGACGGCGGCAACTTGAGGCATGAACAGCAATTTCGGTTCTTCAAGACGACCAGAGAGCGGATTTTGCAGCTTTATGTTTCGCAAGTTGAGTTGTTCTTCTTTGACGTTGCGCTTGAAGGCTAGCTCGAGCGCTCGACCGACTGCCTTGTAGTTTGGTTCGAAACGCTCGACGATTTGCCAGAAGTTCTTGTTGTGGCTGGGCTCCTTCACGTGAGCGAGTTCGTGGATGACCAGATATCTTCGACCGCGTTCCGGCACGTTTTCTATTGCATAGCGGGAGAATGTGATGATTCTGGATTTCAAGTTGATCTGCGCTAATCTGGAATACTTTGCGCTTCCGATCCTGACTCCGCCGATGGTGACTCCCAGGGTCGCGTCATTTATTCGTCTCACGTAGCCGGTCATGAAAGCCTGGTAAACTTCCAGCGAAAATCTGTCCGGCGAAGTGAATCTTGAATGGTTGCCGTTTGATGTGGCCGCTTGGTAATTCAAAAACCGCTTCCTCGCGTCTACAGTCTGTAACGAAAAAATTGAAAGATTCCTTAAGGATATGTGCTTTGATCTCCTTGCGCAAGGCGATTTTTGAACTGCTTGACTGCTGCTCCGCTTGCCGAATCCTTGCACCATAATGCGTAAATGGCGCAACCTGCCAGAAGTTTCTACCGATGGACGACCGAACGATGTCCGATGACAAGAAAAATCTAACCTTGATCACTGGTGGTGCGCGCTCCGGAAAGTCAGAGCTCGCCGAAGAGCTGGCGCGCGATTCAAAAGTCAAAGTTCACTATTTGGCCACGATGGCTCTCTGGACCGATGACTCCGAGGGCGTCGCGCGCATTGCGAAACACCGACTGAGACGACCAAGCGACTGGACGACAATCGAAGCTCCACTGGCTCTGGCGCAAGTAGTATCCGAGCTCCCTGTCGGTCCTGGGGTAGTAATAATCGATTGCCTTTCCTTGTATGTGTCCAACTTGACCTTGGATGGATATCAGGAGGACTGCGATCCTTATCAGCGGGAAGGACCGGTTGTAAAGTCGATTCAAGCCGTCTTGTCTGAAATCGCCAAGCGGAAAGATCTTGAATTTATTGCAGTTACTAATGAGGTCGGCTGTGGAGTCGTTCCGGAGAATCGCTTGAGTCGTGCCTATCGAGATTTCCTCGGCACTGCAAACCAGTTGTTCGCTCAACAGGCGGCAGTTGTTTGGCTTCTTGTGGCCGGTCTGAAGTTGCAGCTGAAGTAATTGCACGAGCCAAGTCGGTTCTGGCGGCAGCCAGAGACAGCATAGGAGTGCTGCGGGCAGTGGGTTTGACTAGTCGGCCCACGGTCCTTTGTGCATTACGGACTCCAGCGTCGGATCTTTTGGCATGGTACCGGAGGTAGTGACATCGCTCTTGTGGGTCCACGCAGCCAGAAGTTTTTTGCGCCCATTTTCGTTCGCTCCGGACCACAGTATTTTGAATTTCGACCAGCTTAAATCAAAGTTGGCCATTACGTCTCTGTCCTTTTGAGTCGGCGCTTCGATAAACTTGCTACGAATAACGCTGGCGAAAACCATTCGATTGTCCATTGCATTGACTGTCTTTCCGGGATGTTCTTCTTCGTAAAGAAAGCAGGCCATATCCGCATAGGCTTCGATCGCGTCTTCCGTCAATGGTGGGGTACCTGGAGCGGCAACTCTGGCTGGTCCTAGTATCTCCGAGATCAGCTCGGCTTGCTTCGCATCCGTAGCTGCTAAGCGCTGCGACTCCAGCCTTAGCAGTGCCCGAAGCAAGGCTTTATAGTTTTCCTTTTGATCCTGGCTTGCGGCAGCGGCGCTTTCTACTCGTGGCCAAAATTCCAGAATGCCTGTGACTTTCTTGTTGTCGATTTCGCTGGACTCGACTTTCGCACGCATGTTTGCGTTCAAGCGTCCCTTTTGATCGGCTGACAGAGCTGTTCCGCCTGCAAATTCATACAGTTGTTCCCAGCACTGAATCGCTCGCCCTAGCTTGTCGGTGATTGGCAATTGCGGTGGCAATGCACGTGCCTGCAGCCGCCCCGAGCTGTCTTTCGCTTTCTTGTTTGCGGCTCCGGCTTTTGCTGCCAATGCGATAGAACTGGGGCTCTTGACCGGATTATTCGTCTTCTCTGTTTGCGAGAGTTGCTTCTGTTTGGGACGGTCAGCTGCCTTTATCGCCGGCAATGCCATTGATTTCGCAGGACCGGCGGACAACCCGACCGGTGGAGTTGGTTCATGATCGTATCCCCATTCGTCCGACGACCAAGCGGTTCCGGACTGGAAAGAGGTCGCGAGCAGCAGTAAAGCCAATCTGTTCCTTGACGAATTTTTCATGTTCCCCTTCCGCTAACCGAGCTCGTTAACAGTTGCTAAGTCGACTGCCTTCAGCCTTCTTGATCGTTAAGCCAAGCAACTGCCACTGAGGCAGAATTTCGATCCGACTGTGCTCGACCGATTATGATACAGGTAGGAGTGTTACTCTCCTCATGAAATTCTTGCCAAGAGTGTGGTAATATCGGCTGAGAAGCCCATGCAGGCTTGGTTCCGCGGAGACTGAATAGCCAATGTCCAAACTAAAGCTCAGGTACTATCCCGACCCTGTTCTTCTGCAAAAGACGAAGAAGGTGACGCATTTCGACTCATCCATTCGAAAGCTGGCTCAGGATATGCTTGACACGATGTATGCCTACAATGGTGTTGGACTAGCCGCGCCGCAAATTGGCGTCTCGAAGCGCTTGATGGTGATCGATGTTGCTGCCGAAGATCAACCTAAGAAGCCGGTGGTGTTCATAAACCCGGTACTGGTCGAGACTGATGGAGACATGGTCGGCTTGGAAGGATGTCTGAGCTTTCCCGATGTGTTCTTTGAAGTCCGTCGATTTTCGAGAATTGTTGTGCGATACCAGAACCTGTCCGGCAAGGAGGTGAAGTTGGAAGTCGCTAACAACCTTTTGTGCCGGGCGATCCAGCACGAAATGGATCATTTAGAGGGACAAGTGTTTATCGATAAGGCTGTGTCCAAGCTCGCGGCAGACTTGGAGTTAACCAAGCATGGCTTCCTCGATGGCGATGCCGACGAACTCGAGCGAGAACTGGCGTCCGTAGGACAGCTCGAAGCGCATCAATCAGTACCGATGGTCGGATAGGCATTTTGCCGTATGCCGTTCAGTTTTAGAGAGTCGATCGGCGCAGTGAATCATCTCATCGTCAGGTGGGATAGAAGCTTCTTCGGGCGTCCGAATGACCTTCACCTTCAACAGTTTGAAATTCCAGCTGCTTTGGACCAGGTGGTAATAGCTGCCGATATGGAGAAACACGAAGCCGTATGTGCAATTTGCGGATACAGGCTAGTAAAGCTGGAGATCATTGGTGGCTGGACGCTAGAGACTTGTTCGGCAGTCGGTATCAGGGAGTTGCTGTCTCGACCCAACTTGCGGGACTGGCTTCTGGGACTGCCTGGTTGCGCTGATGCTGCCGGTAAACTCAAGCAGACTGCTGCAAAATTGCCAGAATCTGTGGTCTGACCATATACTGCATCAAGTATGTCTGGAGGTTGTGTCGTAAGATGGCACGGGCGCGAACAAAGACTAAGGATATTCAGCCTGCCGGTTCGGCAGCCAAGTCCGATGCTCGCAGTCTTTCTGTGACAGTGACCTCTTTTGGATACAAGGCTGGGACTCCGCCGGTTTCCAATGTACTTTTTGACGTGCGCTTTCTCAAAAATCCGTATTGGGTGCCGGAATTGCGTCCACTGACAGGAATGGATGCTCCGGTTAAGGAATACGTGCTCCAGCAATCTGCCGCAATCGAGTTCCTCGATTCAATTCTGCAGCTACTTGTAAAAGTCTTGCCGCGATTTGAGGAGCTCGATATCTCTGATTTCTCCATTGCGCTGGGATGTACTGGTGGGCAGCACCGCTCTACTGCTCTTGTGGAAGAATTGGCAGAAAGGCTCAAGTCCGAGTTTCCGCGCTTCGACGTGAAGAGACAGCATCGAGAGCTGGGCGAGGCACAGTCATGAAAGGCACTTGGGACTATCGAATTCGCCGTCTTATGCTGCCGGGGCTGAAGCGCTGGATTTTGATCGTTTTGTGTGGCATTGCCGGAATTGTTTTGGGTGTCCTGCTGCTCCTTGGATATCACCCAATCACGGTAACCGGCGCGTTCATCCGCGATGTAATGGAGGATGCCGTTCACGTTCTGCCCCACCGAATCAGCGGAATCATCATCATCAGCGTTGGCGGAGTAGTAGTGTGTATGGCTATTGCTCGGCTGACTATGTCAGTGCTAGGTGCATACCTGCCTACTGACAGGGAGTCGATTCCAGACGTTCTTTATCGAAGGCGCCATCTGGATCATGGTCCGCGAGTAGTCGTAGTTGGTGGCGGTACCGGACTCTCCAATCTCCTGAGGGGGCTCAAGAACTTTACGAACAACATCACTGCTGTCGTAACAGTCGGTGACGATGGGGGGAGTTCCGGACGTTTGCGTCAAGAATTGGGAGTGCTTCCGCCGGGTGACATCAGAAATTGCATTACTGCACTGGCTGACGAGGACAAACTCGTCACAGAGCTTTTCCGCTATCGTTTCGAATCGGGTCAGGGCTTGGAAGGCCACAGTTTCGGCAATCTATTCCTGACGGCGCTTTGTTCTTTGACAAAAGGAGACATGGTAGAAGCGGTGCGAGTCGCCAGTCGTGTGCTGAACAGTTGTGGGCAAGTTCTTCCGGCCAGCCTTAACAGCGTTACTCTGGTAGCGGAGATGGAAGATGGTCGCATGATAACCGGTGAGTCGCAGATTCCTGCCGCAAATGGCAGAGTGAAAAAGATGCACTGCGAGCCGGCCATGGCCAGAGCATTGCCGGAAGCGCTGGCTGCAATTATGCAGGCGGAGTTAGTCGTCCTGGGACCGGGCAGCCTCTATACCTCTGTTGTGCCGAATCTGCTCGTACAGGGAATTGCTGATGCAATTCGACAAACCTCCGCGCGCAGAATCTATGTTTGCAACGTCATGACCCAAGTCGGTGAGACATCGAATTACAGCGTAGCCGATCATGTCGAAGCGCTTTTGATGCATGCCGGTTGTCCGCTTGGCGCCGGTTACAAGTTCATTGATGCAGTTCTAGTCAATGACGAGGAGCCTCAAATCAATGTGGAATCTTCGGTGTCGCCAGTTCGATTCGATCCGGAGCGCTTGAGAGACCTTGGGGTGCGCGTAGTCAGGCGTCCACTACTAAGTCGCGAGCTGGCCGGGCACCATGACGCAATTAGGCTGGCGAGGGCTTTGATGTTCTGGTTCTTTCGCCAGAAAAATCGAAAACGTAAGCAAAAGGTCGGCGAAGTTTCAAAACTTCCGCGATTTGCTGGCTTTCTCCCCTAGCTAGTTGCTTAAATCCGGTCA
>CAZSNX010000314.1:0-5549 GCA_964607945.1 uncultured Candidatus Obscuribacterales bacterium | reverse complement strand
GTTGTACCGTCCCTGACGACCGGGCTGATCGCGGATATCGGCGGCATCGTCGGCTTGCTCAGGGAGAGGCATCCAGACGCCGCCATGTTCCTGTTGGGAGAATCGATGGGCGGAGCGATCGCCTTGAGAGCAGCAGCTCGTTACGATGGCACGCTAGCGGGTGTAATCTCATCGGTACCGTCTGCCGAGTTATTCCAGGGAAAACGGATGGCGTTGACCGTAACAGCGCACTTCCTGCAAGGACCCAACCGGCCATTTCGCATCGGACAGATTGTGACTGAAAGAGCGACCTCCAGCCCGGAGTTCAAACGTGTTTGGGAGGCAGACTCCAAGGCAAAAATGGAGATGTCGCCTAAAGAGCTGGCTAAATTTGCAGTATTCATGCGCCTCACAAAAAGAGAATGCGACAGCATCAAGAAAACCCCGGTCTTTTTCGTTCAGGGTCTCAGAGACAGACTCGTGAAACCACAAGGCACTTATGACCTTTTCGACTCGGTATCGGCGGAAGACAAAAATATGTTCATCATAGGCTCAGCCGAACATTTGATATTCGAGACTGAACACCAGTCAAGTCTAGTGTTAAATACGCTCTCGACCTGGATCGATTCTATACTCGCCAAGAAGTCAGCGAGCAACTGATTCATAAAAACGAACCTTTGCAACGCACTCAGAGACACTCAGCGATTGCTAACACATGATTATCACTTCGCCCAAATTCGGCGAAGTATCTGCCACTATTGGTGAAGCCGTCACTACCGGATGCCAATTTCAAGCTCACCTGCCCGGCAGAAAGATCTACATTTTCAATCTCTATCTGACGCATCTGATCGGCCAATCCAATTCCCAGAGCCTTTCCTAAAGCTTCTCTCGCGCACCACATATAGAGATGCGCTTCAGAGCGAACATGGACCGGCAGCTTCTCAGAGTCCGCCAATGCCTGTCCTCGCAATCCCAACTCTGCAAAGTCTTCCGGCAAGACTCTAATCTCCTCGATATCAATGCCGATGCTTCTGGCGCCATCGGAAGCAGCAGCAACAGCCACTGCAATATCGTTCTTGTGAGCGATCGAAACGATTGGAACGGAAGGCAGTCCTGCAAGCCACGGGCCATTTAGTATCGGTTGACCGCTCTCAGATTGAAGTATCTCGATATCAGCAGGACAAAATTCGACGCCATACTTCCTTGCCGTCAGCGTTCTCAGAGCATCCTTGGCTGCAAGGCGTCCCATCAACCATTCTCGCTTGCGCTGATCTGACCTTAACTCGCACTGGAACAATTCACGCTCGGCACTACTGAGCACATAATCGGCCAACCAGTCAATAAAGGCTCGATCCGAAGGAAGCATAGTACCAGCCAACTTGAAACATACGCGGTTCTCCTTTCCCGAGAACCCGATCTTTGAAAGCTTAAGCTCCTGCGCAATCATTGTTCGGAGCGGACTTGCTATAAAAGCAGACAACTCGCTTGCGGTAGTGATTCGGCGGCTGGAAATTCCCGAAATTCTAGTCATCACTTTACCGGCATTTAGTCCGACCGCCTCTGATATCTCCACACTTGCATTTGTGGTTGCATCAGTGATCGCCATTAGTTTGGCCTGGACCTTCGCCAAACCAGAACGATTGTGGTTTGCTCCAAAAAACTCAATTGATTCAATGTGAAAGGGCAATAGGGCCTTTACCGGCATTGACTGCTCGAAAAGATGGAAGAGAACCAGTTGGCTGGCATTATCCAACAGCAACGGATCGACCACAAAGTCTGCATATCGTTCGTAAAGAGGGTCGAGGGCAAACCAGCCGAGCGCTCTGCGCATCTCGACCGTTCCTGAAATCTCACGTCTGCCCACTTTTGAAATCGACTGCACCGCTTGCATGGTCGGGCCATGGAACATGGCAGCAGGACCATACAGCTCGCTGGGACTGATGCGCGAAGGCCGCACACTTTCCATCTCCAGCTCTAATTCAAGCGGAGCGCCTGTATAGTCAGCATCAAACTTCATGTCGCAAGAAGCAAGCAACTGCGAGCTTTCGCCACCGCTACTATCCTTTGGCAACTCATTCGCTCTCACCTCGACTTGCACGGTGCCGCTGGCAATATCCTTCCAGCGCGCCAAGATTCGAACAGTTGTTCCATTTGAGTCAACTCTGATCCGCTTAAAAG
Organism: uncultured Candidatus Obscuribacterales bacterium; assembly: GCA_964607945.1. Lineage (GTDB taxonomy): Bacteria > Cyanobacteriota > Vampirovibrionia > Obscuribacterales > Obscuribacteraceae > JAGVKB01. The sequence goes on along the minus strand of CAZSNX010000314.1, from coordinate 3,392 downwards.
CGCGCACATCCATCATCTTGCTCAAGACACGCGGATAACCAAGCAAGGCAGCACATTCAGCCATCAGTTCCAGCGTCACCATCAGCGGTACCAGATAGACGCGTTCATTCAATGTACCATGGCCGGCGACAATGCCTCCGATAGCATGGTCTTTGAGATACAGATCTCGCTCCAGCGAAAACTCTCGAACGACCTCAACTGCATCCGTATTGTTTACGATCAAAGCGCCATCGAGCAAGGGAAAGTTTCTAAAATGCTGCGCGGAATCCCAGACTGAATCATTTTCTGCGAGTTGGTCGCCTGGATCGGCAGCAGAATTTCTCAAATATTCAATCATGACCTTCTCTTGCACAGCCATCAGCTGCTCGTGAAAGGAGGTCAACCCATTGAGGAAATTTCCCATCACATCAGGCTCAATGTCGTCGCCCCGCGAATCGCCCTGATTGGCCTGCAAATGCTGCAAGCGCTCGGCGCTCAAGATCTCCCGCCCGTGCTGGGTGCCACTGCCGGGTAACACCGCGGCATTCTGCAATAACGCATCCGGAAGCGCATCCAACCTAATTTCGGGAAACGACAAATCCAGCTTGATCCCGCTAGAACGAGAGTCGGCTTGATAGTCGGTCTTGTTTAAGTCCAGCGTTAACGGATTTCGGCGCCGATAGAAATAATCGAGATCCAGATTCCTTCCCTGACAGAACAACGCAGCCAAAAGATGATTCAGCTGGGTGATGGAAGCTATTCCTGGCACATTCGATGCCATCACGAAGTGTGGACGATTCCCAAGTATCTCTTTGACCAGCTCGGTCAGATTTCCCTTTGGTCCCACTTCAACAAAGTACCGAACGCCAGCCGCGTACATCGCCTCTACCGTGCGGCGCAAATGAATTGGACGCTCGAATAGGCCAGTTGCAACCGCGCGAATACCTTCCGAGCCGTCAGGATACGTTCCCGGTATCGAGCAAGACCATGATTTCATAGAAGGTCCGGAGATTGGCAAACTCCGCAGCTCGTTTTCTTCCTTATCCAATATGTTAGCCACTAGCGGCGTATGATATGGAATCGCAATCGGCAGCCGTGTAAAATCGATTTCGGCAACCTTAAGCCTCTTGCACGCCTCCTCAATTGCTTGCTCGCTACCCGAGACGATAGCTTGCGAAGCTGTCAAATCAGCACTCAAGTAAACCTCATCTGACATTCCCTCCCACATACTGGAGAGGATCTCAGCGCTTGCGGCGACCTTCAAAGAGCGTAAGTTCTTAAGCCGCTCTTCCGGCAATGATCTAGCAACCGTGGTGCTCAAGCGATAAAACAGCTCGGCAGCCTCATTAATATCGATCGCTCCGTTAGCCGCCAATGCGGCAAATTCCCCGGTGCTGCAGCCCATTACCGTGTCCGGTTTCACACCAAGATTCGACAAGAGGGTAAATAAAGCCCACTCGGCCATCAGCACCAAAATCACAGCCGAATCCGCCGTTGCTAACGACAATACGTCTTGAATTCCCGATCCGGTACCATAGGAAGGTGGCGGAAAGACCCTACTGCTAGGCAAAACACTGTCACCGAGCTTGACAGATAGCCTGTCGACGAAATCGAAAACCGAGCGAACTTCCGGAAAGTGAATGCACAAATCAGCCAGCATATTTGGATATGCCGCTCCCAGACCGGGCAGTAGGAAGGCTAGCTGTCCGCCGAGCTGTTGTCCTGCGGCGCTTACATAGATGCCCTTCTCTCCCGATTGTAAGCTCGGCAATCCCTTTCGAGCTGACTGAAGCTTCTGCTCCAGCTCCGGAACCGACCCGGCTACAATCGCTATTCGATAGCTCCCGGCTGCAGTCTCCAGTGTCCGGGCCTTAGCATTTACCGTCCAAGCAATATCCTTCAACTCAAGAGGTCCGCACCCGGACAAGAAGGAAGCCAGCGCGACAAGTTGCTGATCGAGACTGCTTACCGACTGCCCCTCGAAGATGAAGAGCTCCGAATCCCACGCCGTGTGAAGATTGCTCGACTTGGCTGCCCCGGCATCACTATACTCCTCGAGTACAGCGTGGCCGTTTACTCCCCCAAAACCGAACGCACTGACTGCAGCCCGGCGGGGATGCTCCTGGTCGCCGGCGATCACCGGATGAATCCAAGGGCGAGCCCGATTATTGATGTAACAAGGAAACCGCTCCCAATCGACTTGATCGGTCGGTTGCTTGACATTGATCGTCGGCGGCAGCAGCTTGTAATGAAGTGATAGAGCCGCCTTGATTAAACCAGCAATCCCTGATGCCGCCTGACAGTGCCCGATCATCGACTTTACGGAGCCGATTGCGCACCACTTGTTGTCGACGGCACTGGCAGCATTTTCGGCAACGGCACCATTATCCGACTTCCGCTGCGCCCGGAATACCTTTTCAATCGCCCGCAATTCGATGATATCGCCTACGGGAGTACCGGTTCCGTGCGCTTCCAACAACGCAATCGTGCGAGGAGAGACGTCGGCCATCTGGTAAGCCCGCTCGATCGCCAGCGCCTCACCTTCCAGCGAAGGGGCGACGACGCTGCCACCATAACCATCCGAAGAAGTGCCAACTCCCGAGATAACAGCATAAATTCGATCGCCGTCTCTTTCTGCATCCTCGCGACGCTTCAACACAACAACACCGATGCCCTCTCCGAGCAAAGTCCCGTCTGCTGCTTGATCGAATGGGCGAATCTGTCCCGATGCCGCCAGCGCTCCCAACCCGCAAAACATTTGATAGAAGGTGGCAAACGAATTCACATGCAGCCCACCGGCAAGCACCATGTCGCAGGCACCGGACAATAAGTCGCGCACGCTCGTTTCAATGGCAATCAAGGATGAAGCGCAAGCGGCATCAAGGATCAAACTGCGTCCGCGAATGCCTAAGCGGCTTGCGATTCGGCCGGCCAGAATATTCGGCATGACACCGGGAATAGTGTCGGAGTTGCAAGGACGCAGCGAAGCCCGCAAACTATCTCGGATCTGATCTAGGCTGCCGGCATCAAGATCCGGCCGCACACGCGACACAATCGCCAAAGTCTGCTCGAGCAATTGGCCATGTTGAATCATGTTCATCGCACCCGGACCAGGTGCCGATACACGACCGAGAATTACCTCTGTCCGCTCACCATCGAACGGCCGTTCCTGATAGCCAGCATCAGCCAGCGCCTCGGCAGCCACTCTCAACGCCAGAAACTGATCGGCATCCGCTCCCTGAAGAGCATTCGGCATAACACCGTACTTCAGTGGGTCGAAGTAAGCCAAATCAGAAATGAACCCGCCTCGTTTGCAATAGCTCTGAGCAAAGTTCGCCGGCTTTTTCGAGAAATAGATGCTGTCGTCCCATTCCGCACTCGAAACATCACGAATGGAGTCCATTCCTGCGACA
>CAZSNX010000313.1:4889-5577 GCA_964607945.1 uncultured Candidatus Obscuribacterales bacterium | reverse complement strand
GTTATATGAAGGGCTCAAAGAGCTTGAACTGACTATGCATGAGCACGTAGCACTGGAGAACAATATACTGTTTCCTAGACTTCTTGAGTCTGAGGAGTCCCTTCGCGGCTACTGCCCGAGCTAACCGGTAATGCGTTGTGCCAGTTCTGTCAAGCCCAGATCCCTGAACAATCGAGTCTCATCAGGCGCGATCTTCTGTATCCTATGTCTGTCAGCATGGTGGTTGCGCCGTGCCTGGTAATCACGTCAAGTTGGATTTTGCAACGCAACAGATCTGAATTGTTGGAGCTTCGGCGGCGCTATTTATTGATTTGCCGATTTCTCAACTTCTTCGATAGTTGATATGACAATCGCCTTCGCTGCCTTCTTCTCGTATACATCGCCAGTAAGCTTGACCATCTTGCCCGCAAACTTGACCAGCCTGTAGTTTTGACCTTTGGCCGGGAAGTCTGAGTCAACCGGCAAATACACCTCTCCCTCTTTGCTCATAATTACCAGCGGAGAACCTCCTGCGGCGCACTCTAGAGCACACGTATTGCCAATTGGATCTTTCAAATCTTTTGTGAAGAGACAAGCTGAATCAAAAACCTGACCTGAAAATGTGACCTTCTTTCCACCGCCATTTGCAGGTAACACTGATACGCACATAAGTGAAAGCATCAGAGCCGATACCATAATTCTGATCCTA
>CAZSNX010000313.1:0-4879 GCA_964607945.1 uncultured Candidatus Obscuribacterales bacterium | reverse complement strand
CGAAATTACTAGAATGCGGAGAATCATCTGCCAGAGAGTTTTTCAAACTACGTCATACTATATCACCATTAGAAGATCCGACTTCTCTGAGTATGAATGCCTGGTTTACTCGTGGAACCCACCTTAGGGATGATGGAACCAAAAGCGCAATGCGGCAAAATTACTAGCAACGGATCGGGGTGGTGCTGGCAGAGAGTCAATCCTTGAGTCGTTCTAGTTGGAACTGTTAGGTGATTCCCCTTAATCTAATGAGGACAGTACTTCTACAGGGAGGTTTAAGATCGGGAAGAAAAAACCTGCTGGCTGAGACAATAAATTATTGAAAGCTTTCAGTTGGCTGAAGTTTGTATCGGTAGGACCTCGAAAGATAGCAGTCGGCCTAGATAAATCCCTGTCAAAGGGACAATGTAATTCTAGGAGGTGTCAGTTTGCTATCGTAATCGGGGTCTTGCCGATACGTCTTTCATTTGATTGCCACGCTCATTATGATGCTCGCCGGATCCTCAATATTGGACAAAGGTCCATGTATCTGCCCGTCACAATGGGAGTGTATTGTCGCCGGCGGAACGAACTCTCGCCGGTAAGTCCTCTCGGACATGAACATCCAACCGATGTTCCCTTACTGTTTCTCCTCGGAGTCAATTTTCGGAATTTTGTTGGCGCGCTGTGGATCATCCAGCGCGAGTTGCCTGACTTATTCTAATCTTCACTGCGAGGAATGACCGAAGGTGGCTCTTTGGTTGTGAGGTTGAGTGCCTTGATAAGGTGCATCAGTCCGAACACTATGCAGACCACGCCTATTACTGCCAGGATCAAATCGAGTTTGAAGCGCTGCAAATTTACCAAAAGCAGTTTCCCCGGATCTCCATGATGCATGTTTAATGGGTCGGTGCCATCGGCAAACTCAGTGCCATCGGCTATGCCGTCCTTGTCCAGATCGCTGTCCTCTAGCAGCGGAGCCAGCCCCGCCGGATCGCTCTTGAGTTCCAGAAACTTCTTCTTACCAATCGTCTTGATAATCTGATTGCCAAAGTCATTGAGGATGGGACTGTCGACCTCCTGCCCCGGCTCTAGAGCCGATCTTGCTTCGTTCAGACGAAAAAGCTGCTTCTCGTCCAGAGAGCCGACTTGCCCTTCCTTGTCACCGGCCGGCCCATCCGGGTTGATGTGGCACATGGCGCAATTTACGTTGCGGCCGGAATGTTTCTCAGCGTACTCCTGGAACTCCGGATAGCCTAGACAGCTGGCTCCGCCCGACGAGCACAGAGCAATCGTTAAGCTAATCAACAGCCTAGATCTTCTATTGCACAACATCAGCTACCTCTATGGCTTGAACAGGTGATAAATCTGTTCACCAAACACCGTCATCACCACTAAATAAAGAGCCGCAGCCGTGGCTATCAGACCTAGCGTCTTCCGGCTGGTGCCCTTGAAGATCCATGGAGTCAGGAACAGTCCCGCTCCCACCAGCCCAGACCCAACTAGGATCACCCAGAACGGCAGCAGTTCTAGCGGGTAGTACACAAAATAGAAGTACCACTCCGGTTTAATGCCTGCTGGCGTCGACCCCAGTGAGTTGTACGGTTGCAGTAACGGGAAAGGGAGAAATGACTCGAACGGTACACAAAGTGCAAGAGTGAACAGAAAGAGAAATGCGATTGCCCATACCGTAAGGTCTTTGCTGAAAAAGATGGGGAAGAATTTTTCTCCCTTTTTAGCCGCGTGATCAACTCCCTGACTCATCCCGTGAAGTTGCACCAGAAATAGATGAGCTCCCAGGACAGCAAACGTGATTAGTGGCAACAGCACTACGTGCATAGCATAGAAGCGCCCGAGGGTCGACTGTCCTACGCTGGCCTCGCCCTGAAAAGTTTCGCGAAACGTGCGTGGTAGCTCCGATAGCGCGCCGGGCAAATAAGGTCCCACTTCTTCGATCGATTGCAGACCTACTTTCGTGGCATTTACAGCAATTTGATTCCATGGCAGGAGATAACCGGTAAAGCCGAATGTGAACGTGAGAAATAGAAGGATAACTCCGAAGACCCAGGTCAACTCCCGGGGCTTCTCGAACGATTTCATCGCGAAGGTGGTCAGCAAGTGAACCAGTGCGCACAAAATCATTGCCGAAGACGACCACGCATGCATGTTCCTAATGAGAGCCCCAGCCGCCACATGCTCCGTGATGAATTTTACTGAGATGAATGCATCGCTGACTGTTGGCTGATAGTAGAAGAGCAGCATCAATCCGGTGACGATCTGAATCATGAAAAACAGCATCGTCAGACCGCCGGTATAGTAGCCCCAAGTCATCTTGTGCAGCGGGACTTCTTTCTTCTCGATCATCGAGTGGAAATTCATCTTTTCCACAGGAAACCGACTATTGATAAAGTCGCCCATTGAATTCAGTACGGAGCGATAAGTCATCATGCTTCCTTCGCCTGATATCTGGCTATGAACACACTATACGAATCAAGTTTGGGATCTCCGCTCAGGTCTGCGGTTTTCTTGCCCTGCGTGGCAATTACCTTGCCCTGCTCATCCATCAAGACCCACTTGAGATGCGGCAATGGTGCTTTTGCCGGCGAATCCGGGTTTGGCGCCCCGCTATGAATGTCGAAGTAGGAGACATGGCAGGGACAAAGGATCTTGCCCTCCTTGTTTACTTCATTGCCGACTGTGCATCCCAGGTGCGTGCACTTAGCCGAGAGCAAAAGCGGCAGTTTGTTCGAGTCTCTGAAGGCCAGTGCTGGTAGCATCTGGTAATCAATAAAATACTTGCCCTTATCAGGATTCAATTCTCCTAACTTGCTGATGAAGAGGTAATCGCTTTGCTGTCGCTCCAGTTCGTACTTCTTCTGCTCGATTGTTTTTTCCATCTGGGAAACTCTCGCTGCCATGATTCCTGCCTGCTCGTGGGAACTCAAGCGCGGACCGAAGAAGAAGCGGAACAGTTTATCGGCCACGCCCGCACCAATTATGGTGCCACCCGCGGCCACGCTGCATGCCCCAAGCAGGAAGTCTCGCCGTGCCTCCTGCTTCTGAATGGCAACCCCGTGCGACTCGGTCGGGCGCTCCGTGGTCCAGACGACTTTCTGAGGAGCGCGTGTGAGATATTCAAATGGAAACGCAAAGATATGAATGAGCCGTGAAAACGGCAAGGCAAGCAAGAACAAATATGCACCAAGTATGTGCCCCTTCATAACAACGGGCAGGCCTTGGACGTATTCCGGCTTCGGTTGCAAAGCAAACAGGCTCCACATGTATGGCACGGCCGTTGCCGTCGACCACAAAGCTCCCCAACGGTAGCTAACCGCGGTAATTAGTCCCAGCGCGACCTGGCCGATAAGCAGCAAGAGAACAACTATGTCCATTACTGTAGTTACTGCCTGTATTCGCGCTGATGTGATGCGCCGAATCAGAAGTACAACCAGTCCTGCTAGAGCGAGCGCTCCGAAGGCGATACCAGTACCCTCGACAATGAAAAGCAAGGTACGATTCAATAGGGCATCATGCCACAAACCTGGAATCAGGAATGCTACAAGATGTGCTAGCAGCACTATTCCTATCCCTATGTGCCAGGGAGTCGAGCCCCATAACAGCTGATTGCTTTCCAGGAATTGAGACGACAGCGCTGACTGAGTGAACTTCTCCGAGCGCATTCGGAAGATCGTTCCGAAAATGCAAACTGCCAGCGCAATATACGGCAGTGCTACGAAAAGGAATGAGTCAATCATCTGAACGCTCCGGGAAGTCTTGATCCAGTACCGACGATACTGCCTTAAGCAGCGGCAGGTAAATATTCTGACCCGATTCCAGTGACATGATCATGTCTTTCAACGGCTTGCGCAGGCACCACTTAACCAGATCCGCCATCTCATCCTCATTGAGATGCTGAGCAAAACGGAGCAGCACGCTGATGTGGTCAGGGAGTTCGCTTCGCGTGTCAAAACTGTATTTGGAATAAACATCTAGCAGCTTAGACATCATGTCGCCACGCTCGAAGCTCTCGCCTCCATAGATATACGCTGTCACATAGGGCACGCAAACCGGTGCTATGTCGAAGGTGCGTGTATAGATTTCCTCCAGTTCGGCATCTTCAAATTTGACAATTTTTGCCCGGAATTCCTCAAAGAATCTAGCGCCTTCAGGATAGTCAGCTCTTAGTACCTGAAAGCATTGCTCGGCTTGTGACCTGAGCTGGTTGTCCGGGTATCTGAACAATTCTCCAAGCAATCTGTAGATCTGAGTGTTTCTTATCACAGTGGCCATCAGGGTCCCCTCGTTGCTGGTTGACTGAATCCAATGCCGCTGCAGCCTTTGCAAGCCTCCGGACTGCACGAGGCTGAGATTGCTGCTTCACGCTGTATTGGCGGCATGGCGTATCGATCGTAAACAGTCGGCAAGGCTGTCATCGCGAATATTTGCTCAGCCTCGCTGGCCGTCAGGTTCGCTTCGCGCATTACATGACTCAAGGTTTTAGCGTCGAAATCTCCCAGTTCAATCGAACGCTTGTAATATCGGACCGCCATCAACTTCTTCAGTGAGGCCTCAAGCACCGCTACATTACCGGCGCTGAACAGTCTAGACAGATACTTGACTGGAAGGCGGGCGGCCTCCAGGCTGGTGAAAAAGCTGTCGGCTGCGTGTTCATACTTGCCATTAGGAGTCTTACCCATCACTGGCAAAAGCGGCGGCACATAGAAGAGCATTGGCATGGTACGGTACTCTATGTGCAAGGGCAGGGCTAGCTTCCACTCCATGACGTACTTGTACACTGGCGACCGCTGCGCTGCGTCTATGAATTCGTCACTGATTCCATTTGCCCTGGCGGCCGCGATAATCTTAGGATCATGGGGATCACACAGCACGCTCCTTTGGG
>CAZSNX010000312.1:2432-5582 GCA_964607945.1 uncultured Candidatus Obscuribacterales bacterium | reverse complement strand
GGCTGCGGTCATGGCTGTCAGCCTGCCGGCCATTATCATTTCGAGATCTTCAGATGAAACGGAAATTTTGCAGTCCGGCTCGAAGGTCAACTGACTTCCTTCTTGCGGGATGAATTCGCATTTGCCGTCGGCTATCTTGGTGAGCCAAGTCCCACCATTTTGTCCTTGAATCGAAAGGAGATAGGTGGCCGAGATATTCCTTGCGGCATCAGGGTTGAACCGTTTGCGCAGTTCTTCGATTGCATTTTCGGTAGGCACAGAGCGCTTCCTCGTAAGATTGTCCATGCAACACGCCTGGAAAGCGGCTGGACAGGCAGATTATAACTCATGTTCACAAGAGCAAGTGAATATGAGGAAATTTGTAGAAACTAGGCGCTGTAAATTGGATACTCTGTCGCTATGAAGTTTACGAAAGACAGTCAAAAAGGCGATTCGAAACAGAACGCAAAGCCTGACACCGAGCCGGATGGAGCGCGCCGCCGGCAGCAGTTCGGTGCAAAAGCAAGAAACTTCAAAAGAGTAAATTATGTGCTCAACAGTGTGATGACGAAATTGGGATTGGAACGCCGGCTCCGGGAGCACACCCTGATGAGCCTGTGGCCGACCCTGGTTGGTCCGCCCTGGTCGAACAGATCCAGACCGCTCTTCATCGATGCGGAGTCCAAGCTGGTGGTGTCGGTTTCGGATGCTGCCACCGGTCAGGAGCTCAGTTTATTGAAGAGCGAGATTCTAAAGAAGGTAAGGGCAGCTGGGCGGTCGATCGGGGTGGCTATAAGCGGGCTGCGATTCGATCTTAAGCATTACCACGCCAATCCGGAGGAGGAGGCGCTCAGTCAAGCTGCCGCCGTCTCTTTGCCGGAACCTACTGCGGCTGAACTGGAGGCTGTCGAACTACCGGAGTACAGCCTGGCTGAGCTGCTTGCTTTGAAGTCTGATCTGGAAAGTGCTCCGGTCGGCCCGATTAATCCTTCACCTGAGAGGATTCTGATGGTTTTTGAAACCGAGCTAAGAATGAGAGAATGGATGCGTCAAAAGGGCTTTCCAATCTGTGCCGAATGCCGGCACCCGGTTCGCACTTTACATGGCAAGGAAAGGCTCTGCGTAGCCTGTTTATGGGGTGGCAAATAACAAGGTTGAATTGACTCCGAGTCGATTTCGGCATTGTTTAATCGCGTCAATTCTTCCTCGTGACTACTGTGTTATGATGACCGACTGTTTTGGGAGGCGTCTTTGTAAATAACCGTGATTCGACTTCAGAACGTCTACAAAGATTACGGTGGTCGCCCGGCGTTAGTTAACGTCAACCTGCATATCGGAATGGGCGAATTCGCATTTCTGGTCGGTCCGTCGGGAGCCGGCAAGTCTACTGTCATGCGACTTTTGTATCGCGAAGAGAAGCCCACGAGCGGGCAGGTTTTGATCGGGGGCATCGATATCACTCGGCTCGACCGCGGGCAGGTTCCACTCTTGAGACGGCGTCTCGGTATAGTTTTTCAAGATTACAAGCTGTTGGCGAAACAGACAGTATTCGACAATGTTGCATACATCTTGCGGGCGTTGGGAGTCGACAACAGAGAGATTGCCAAAAGAGTGGAAAGCGCGCTCTGTGTAGTCAATCTTGAAGATAAAGGCGACGCATATCCCGACGAGCTTTCCGGCGGAGAGCAACAGCGGGTCGGGATCGCCAGAGCAATCGTAAACGGACCGCCGGTCTTGTTAGCCGACGAGCCAACCGGTAATCTAGACCCGGTAACCTCGCTGGAGATTGTCCAGTTGCTGGAGAAGATCAGCAGACGAGGCACAACTGTGCTGATCAGCACGCATGACCAGTTTATCGTCAACTCGTTGCGCCGCCGGGTAATCAGCTTGAAGAACGGACAGTTGGCCGGAGACGTCGATAGTGGTGTCTACGACATGGAGGCGATCGGCCAGACCGTATGAGACAGCTGCGCATACTATCGGGTGTGGCGATGGAGACCGGTCAGGGACTGCGTCAAGGCGGTTGGTCCAATTGGCTGGTCGTGAGCATTCTGGCTATTGCTCTCACCATATTCGGTGGCGTACTCCAACTGACGATGACCCTAAAGAACGTAGTCTCTTCGTGGGGATCGCAGCTGGAAATATCAGCCTACCTGAAAGATGGCTATGAGCCACGAAGCGTGGCACGCGAAGTCAGCCAGATTGCCGACGTCAAGCTCGTCGAGATTGTGCCAAAAGACGTAGCCTGGCAGGAGATGCAGCAAGCGTTCAAGGTGGCGGCATTGAATAATCCGCTGCCGAATACATTGCATATTCAGCTGACCAACGTTGATTCGGTGGAGAAAACCGCCACCAAGTTAAGAACGCTGGATTCGGTCGAGCATGTTCGCTATCCATTGACTGTAGCGAAGAATCTCAATCGCTTTCGCCATTTCATCGAAGCAGCTGGTGTCGCGGTTACTGCAGCACTTACTGCTGCCACTTTGATGGTGATAGGTAATACAATTCAGTTGGTGATTCAATCACGACACAAGGAAATTGAGATTCAATCGCTGATGGGAGTGAGCCCCTGGTACATCAAGGGTCCGCTCGTTTTGCAAGGTGCGGTCTATGGATTCGCGTCGGCGCTGGTAGCAACGCTGGTTATCTGGTCAGTGCGAGCGTACATGGACTGTTATTTGACCGGGCAGCTAGTAGGCTTGCTGCCTCTCCTGCCGCCGGAAGTCGGCTACGGAATGCTGCCGACCTTCATCGTGCTTCTGTCGCTTGGAATGGCTGTCGGAGCCGGCGGCAGCGCCTGGACATCGGGCCGGTATATAAAAGTCTAGCGGCTACAAGATCTGTAAAGTTCATGGCAGGCATGACCGGGGTGATGTGCGGCATCACCGCAGGACTGCAAGGATCCAGTCCGACCTTTAGATCTTCTCTTGCTAATTAAGCTGTCTTGCGAAGCTGAGATTAGGCTCTGCTCTTTAGGAGCGGCTCTGGCTGCCACCCTGGGAGTTGGTGAAGTGCAAAAGAAACAGGGCGGCTACAAGAGCCGCCCCGCAAGAACAAACGAGAATTTCCGAATTATTTGGTGGCGCCTTCAAGGACGGTGACGCTGGTCATTTTGTCGCCGGCGCGCAACGCTTGTGCATTTTCCAAGCCTTCGACGACTTTGCCGAATAC
>CAZSNX010000312.1:0-2422 GCA_964607945.1 uncultured Candidatus Obscuribacterales bacterium | reverse complement strand
CTGGCGGAATTGGGGTCATTAGCGCGAGCCATTGCGACAATTCCGGCGGCATTATGCTTGAGGTTCGGTTTTACTTCGAGTTCAATCCGGCGTTCCTTGCCGGTCTCCGGATCGATAAATCCACCGGTGCCGGTCCCTTTCGGGCATCCGCCTTGAATTACAAAGCCGGGCTCATAGCGGTGGAAAGTGAGTCCGTTGTAGAAGCCGCGCTGTACGAGATCCAAGAAGTTGCCGCCGGTTTTCGGCGCGTCATTCATGAACACTTGAATCTTGATGGTGCCTTTGGTTGTTTCCAAGACTACTGTCGGATCGTTTGCCATTACATCTACTTTCCTTCCACGGTCCCCTTGCCTTGCAATTGAGCGCGGATGGAAGCTCCTTTTAATTGAGAAATACCTGATTTAACTCCCAGCTGCCAAATTTATTTGGCTTCCAGCTCATAGACTTTGGTCATCTTGTCGCCCGCTCTCAATTGTTGAACGGCGCTCATTCCGTCAATCACCTTGCCGAATACGGCATAGTTGCCATCGAGAAAGGATGCCGGGCCGAGTGTGATGTAAAACTGGCAGCTGGCAGAATTGGGCTCGCTGGATCTGGCCATGGCCACGACTCCGGCTGCATCATGCTTGAGTCCGGCTTGCACTTCTAAAGGAATCGTTCTTTTCTTGTGTGTTTGTGGATCGGTGAAATCACCGGTGCCGTTGCCGTTGGGGTCACCACCTTGAATTACGAAACCCGGCTCGTATCGGTGAAAAGTAAGACCGTTGTAGAAGTTGCGTCGGACGAGGTCTAAGAAGTTGCCTGAAGTGATCGGTGCTTCATTCCGATAGAGTTGAATTTTGATAACTCCCTTGGTCGTTTCGAGCACGACGATTGAGCTGCCAGCAGGAGCTTTGTCCTTCTTTGTCGCAGCCAACAATGTGTGTTTTTCGGATTGTCCCGCTTGTGATTGAAGCGATGAGCAAATCAGCAGACCGAAGAGTGACACTACCAGCGCCACCACGCCGATAACCGGTCTGAACGATTCTTTCCCAAAGACGTACATGCGCTTGATTACTCCGTCAACAGAGATGTTTACCTATGGCTCAGATTCTATCAAGAATGGCGAATTTAGTTGTTTTCAAAGCTTAAGGAGCGAATTAACTTGCGCGCCAATCGCAATGTCAAGCGCCGCATGGCTCCGAAAGCAGAGCCTTAGCGCGCTTTGCTTTGGTCCGGCTCCGTAGTCTGGGATGTATCGGAAGGTATATCTACTTGTAGTGAGATCAGACCGGTCTTGCTGCCGGCGTATGCTGGAATCTTTAGAAGTCCCGACTGAATCTTTTGCGATGATTTGAAACAAAACCATCCCTCTGTCTCATCAGCCTGAAGCAATACTCGCTTGCCGAACTGCCTGCCTTCGATCTCGTGTCTGATGCCGTCGTCCATAAAGCCGAAGCCTTTATTAAAAAAGTGGTTTTCGCGCTTGTTAGTCATCATTTCGTAAAGGATCGGTCCAGGCAGACCGATTACTGCCAGGCTTGCCACTGTCAGCGTCAGGGCCGCCGGAATGGACATGCGGCAGCAAGCGCCAGCAGTAATTTGCTTGGTATTGCGAGGATCGACAAGTGTACCGGCAATCTCAAGTTTGGCATTTTCACCGTCAACCGTGATCGCCTGGTCGCCGTTATTCTTCAACTGCACAAATATGCACTGGAAGTCTCGTCCCCGGCAAATTGACAGCAAATACGGCTTGATATCGGCAATCTTTGCGGCAACGTTGCCGAATTCGGCTGTTCCTCTCAGGGCTGGTTGGTCTGCCGACTCTTGGCAGATTGCGTGCTGTGCAGAGGAGAGCAGAAGAAGCGCTGTGCAGCAGACGGCAGCGAGCGTAATCCGTAACCTCGTTACCGGTTGTAAATCTGATGCCATACGCTCATCAACCTTGTGGTGTGATGTTTGTAAAAAATGGCTCCGACAGGATTCGAACCTGTAGCCTGGCGATTATGAGTCGCTTGCTCCACCATTGAGCTACGGAGCCTCGAGGAGCTATCTTAGCATTTCACTTAACTTCATGCGGAGTCATGTGTTTTTCGATAAAGTCGGTTGAAACTTCACCGCGCCGAAAATGAGCGTTGGCCAGCACTTTCTGGTGGAATGGAATCGTAGTTTTGATACCGGTAATTGCGTACTCGTCCAGCGCTCGATTCATCCGCAGCATCGCTTCGTCACGATCTTTGCCCCAAACAATCAGTTTGCTGACGAGCGAATCGTAAAACGGGGGAATCGAATAGCCAGGATAACAATGGCTGTCTACTCTTACGCCATTGCCGCCGGGAGCGATATAGGCGTCGATCTTTCCGGGGCAGGGCAGGAAATTTCTGTCGGGATCTTCAGCGTTGATGCGGCATTCGATTGAATGCCCGCGCATTACAATGTCTTC
>CAZSNX010000311.1:0-5593 GCA_964607945.1 uncultured Candidatus Obscuribacterales bacterium | reverse complement strand
CCTGGATGGGGCTGGAGGTTCATAAGAAACTCCTACTATCGGAATACGTACATCAATATCAATAAATTGAGGCAAGACCTGGTTTTACAAAGGACTGCTACGAACACATTCTGGGCAGCTTGCAGGCACTCAAATCCAACAAAAAATAAAGAGACCAGAAAAGCGCGGCTAAAACGGGCAATCTTTACCGAAGCTACAACTGAACCAATACTTCGGTCATGACTCTTACCGCGCAATCGATATCGTCTGTGGTATGAGAGAGAGAAAGACATGCAGCATCCACCGCTGATGGTGGCATGTAGATACCTTTGGAAAGTACCCCGCGAAAGAACTTTGCGTATCTTTCATTGTCAATCAGCAATGAATCCTGATAGTTTCGAACAGGCTGCGGGGCGAACAATAGGGCGAACATCGAACCGACTCTTTGAAGTTGCAGAGAGAAGCTCAATTTCGGCAGTACTGAGCGCAAACCTTCAAACAACTGGTCCGCAAGAGCCTCCAGTCGCTCATAAACTCCCGGTGCGGACAGTAGCTTGAGTGTTTCGATGCCGCCTGCCATTGTGACCGGATTTCCCGAAAATGTCCCTGCCTGGTAAACCTTTCCAATTGGTTGAAGCTCGTGCATAATCCTGGCCGAGGCACCATATGCTCCGATCGGCATACCTCCACCGAGAGCCTTGCCGAAACACGCGATATCTGGATTGACTGCGTAGAATTCGTTTGCCCCGCCACGCGCTATGCGCAGTCCGGTTAATACCTCATCAAAGATCAGCAGCGTATCGTGACGCGTACAAAGATCCCGAACAATCTGAAGATAACCAGGCTCCGGCGGCACAACTCCCATCGAGCCAGCGACCGGCTCGATCAGTACGGCTGCAACTTTACCGGACAGTTCCGCCAATCGAGCAGCCAGCGCATTCGGATTGTTGTAGGGGACTCTGACAGTATTCTCCGACACAGATTGAGGAACCCCGGAACTTGCAACGTGATCCCGACTGGCCAGAACTGCATCACTATGACCGTGATAGCCCCCCTCGAACATGACTATTAAGTCTCGTCCGGTGCACCCGCGAGCGAGCCTGACTGCACTCATCACGGCTTCGGTTCCAGAGTTGACGAATCGCACCATTTCAACTCCGGGATACGCACCGATAAGCGCCTGCGCCATCTGCAGCTCGAGAGTGCATGGCGCGCCAAACACCGGGCCGTGCGCAAGCGCCAGCTGGCAAGCGGACACCACCGGCTTCGGGCAATGCCCCAATATGGCTGGTCCCCATGCACCTAGAAAATCGATGTATCGATTGCCGTCGACATCATAAACATAGGCACCCTCTGCTTTATTCAAGAAGATCGTGTGACCGCCGACCTCCTGAAATGAACGGAATGGGCTGTCTACGCCTCCGGGAATAACGGCAGCGATCTGCTCGGACAGCAATGCCGAGCTCGCAGTTGCAAGAGTATTTACTTCCGCCAAAACTGCCACCAATGACGCTTTCGTGTTTGCTCAGAAGCTTTGTCCATCGACTCATCAGTACTTGAATCGACAGCACCGGCGGACGGTTCAGCTGTCGCTTTGATCGTCTGTTCGGCAGCCTCTCCTTCCGCCTTTTGCACTGCGGTTCCGGCAGTTGCAGTTTTAACGGTAACCGGCACAATGCACTTCTGTCCAAACTCGACTTTGATTTCGGCATGTTGCGCAGGACCGCCATCGGCGGTGACTTCGAGATGATAATTGCCCGGCATCAGTTGAAAATGCTTGAGGTGATAGGTGGCGTCCTGCCCCTTTTTGTCATAAACCTTAATAAGCACGGATTGAACCGACTTGTCAGGAGATATTTCAATGTCCCCGACATAGATGTTTGCAGCCAACCAAACACCAGCAGCGCCGACTGCACCGGCTATTCCACAGGCCATAGAAGCGGTGTGAATCAGACGATGCGTACGCTCTACCCGGCTGGTTTGAGCCGGGGTTTGGGCGGGGCTTTCGGCATTTTTCTGGATAGTGACTGGTTCAGGCATCTTTCAGGCTCCTGCTCTCCCGCCGCCGCAACTATGCAAGGGAACGGTCTCCAGGCGGGCTGCCAAGAAATGATACCAGGGAGACCGGCGAAGCGTTTTTCCGATTTCTAATCTAGCTCTTTTGTAAAAGTTGCTTGCGGACTACTTCCCTAGGTAAGCACGAAACATAGCTTGTGTGCCCTGGAGATCGCCGTTTGCACCGGAGACTTCGACCGCCTTTTCGAACAAGCTCTTCGCCAGGTCAGTGCCTGGCAAGCTCAGACCTGACTCCGCTACGGTTTCGGAGATTAGTTTGATGTCCTTGAGGATCAACTTGATCATAAACGCCGGCTCAAAATCAGCAGCTGCAATCTTGGCGCCTAGATTGGCCAAAGACCATGAGCCACCAGCCCCGGTACCACAAACATCGACTACCAGCTCTCGCCGAAGCCCGAGTTGATCCGCCAAACGAAGCGCTTCACATACGCCAATCAGATTTACAGCACAAAGTATCTGATTGCACAGCTTTACTCCTTGCCCGCTGCCTACCGGTCCGCACGAAATTATGCGCTTGCCCATCAGCTCGAAGTAGGGTCTTACCGACTCAAAATCGGTGTTGCCTCCACCGACCATGATCGTCAGAGTTGCATTGCGCGCACCGACATCGCCCCCGGTCACCGGCGCATCGAGAAATCTCAGGTCGTAAGACTGGAGCGCTGCAGCCATTTTCACTGCGGCAGCCGGGCCGCTCGTACCCATATCCACGACAATCGCACCCTTCTTCCCGTGCTCGGCAACTCCGCCCGGACCGAGCACTACCTGCTCGAGATCTGACACCTCGTTGACGCAGACAAAGATGATGTCGGCCGAGTCGACCGCTTCCTCTATTGAAGAACTTATAACAGCACCGGCTGCTCCTGCCGACCTGGCTCCCTCTTTCTCTGGAGTTCGATTCCAGGCGCGGATGGTACAACCGGCAGCAGCAAGATTGGCGGACATTGCCGCGCCCATTATCCCCAATCCAAGAAACGCCAGCTTCTTGTTGAGCACAGCCGGAGCGCTTTCAGATCCAGACTTATCAGTAACCGACATCAGTTACTCCAACTTCGCATCTACGTGATAGCTACCTTTGCGCAGGCGCTGAACGGAAAGCACTATCTGGTTGTTCGTACCGCCTGGAGAATTGACAACGAGTTCGTCGCCTCTGCCGATCCTTAGTACTTCCGGAGTGAAATTCTTGACGTGCACGCGCACGACCTGATTGGTGCCAAGCACGCGCACCGACAAACGATTGATCTCATCCTTCGACGTATCTTTCCCGAACGGTCGAACTTCCAAAGCTACAACCTCGAGCTGTCCGGGATTGCTTCTTAGACCGGCGGTGCTGACTGATACGCTGTGCGTACCGGGAATCAAATTTCCGGGAAGATCCGCCTTCAACTGCACCGGCGACGCAACCAGCACATGAGCATCATATGTTCCATCTACAATCACTCGGTTGCGATCGGCGACTCCGTCAAAACTATGTCCATCAATGACAATCTGCCCACCTGATTCGGCCAACTGAGAGACTCTGTCAACGCGTGGTATCTGGGGACCGCTCGGCACCGCCAACGGTTGTAAAATCTGCACCGTATTCGCCTGCTGCTCCGGTCTGGCTACCAAGCCTACCTGCAGAGTCGGTCCGGGAATCGCATCATCGGGCACCATGTAAAGTGCCTTGCCGTCTTGCGACGTAGCCAAAGCTGCTCCGTTAAAAGAAAGCTCCACGAGCGGCTCGCCGGCATGATTAGGATTGATTACGGCGGCAGTCAAAAACTGTCCGGCGACGGCCTTTTCCGGCAGGATAATTTGGGCCGATGAGCTGGGCATCCTGGTTGCCGGAGACGGTGCCGGGCTGTCCCAACCGCGAGTGGACGACACGGACGGAGGCAGAGACGGTGCAGGCGATACACTGGTCATCGCCAAATCGCCCAGCTTGTGCGAACGAGGGTCCTCAACAACGGCAGGCGAGGGCATTGACGATGGTTGTGGTGGATTGCCCGCTTCAGACTTCGGCGTTGCATGCTCATCGGCTGATGCTGAAGCAACCGTTTGTGGTTTCTCAGAGCCTGCGGACTGCTTAGCAACCTTCTCCGGCTCGGACTTTTCCTTTGTTTCAGCTTCAGCTTTTTCCTTCGCCTCAGATTCCGCCTTGACTTTGGCATCCGCCTCCGCTTTGGCCAATTGGTCTGCCTCGGCTTTGGCCTTTTCTTCGGCCGCCTTGCGCTCCTCTTCCGCCTTCAGCGCCAACTGCCGCTGCTCTTCCTTGAATTTCTCGGTCAATGCTTGATGCTGCAGCCCTTTTTCAGTCAACAAAGACTTCAGGACCAGTGCCGACTTCTGGGATGAAGTCTTTTGCGCTTCGGCTGCGCCCTCCGCAGGTATGCAGCATGTACCATCGACAGTGAACGTATTGAGTTTGCCAAGCCAGAAGTTGACGTCAGACTGGCTTTGAATATCAAAACCCTTGTCCATCGTTGATTTTCCGGAGGCGACAAAGACGAATTCACCCAATTTGGAGCCGTTGGGAGCCGGTGCGCAACCGCAATTGCCGGCGATTGAAACGTTTAGTAATCCGTCCAATTTTTTCGCCCAAACTGCATTTAGCGACGCATGACAGTTACTCGAGAGCTTGATTTCACCGGAATCCCATGCCTCAGCGGTCATCGATGATTCGAATTGAGGTCTCTCCTTCATCGTGACTATTCGATTCGAAGGCAATTGAGCATTACTAAGTGCCTTGGCCAAAGCCAAGCGTGCAGTCTCGGCAGCGGTCTTCTGACAGCCGTCTTCGATCTTTTCGATGTCCTCCGACTCCATGAGAGCGCGAGAAAGATCTTTAAGCACGCTGATAAGAGCAGAGTCGGGAACGAACTGCGGCGGTTCGCTGCCTTGAGCCGTAGCGGCAGGCACTGCATCGCCGGCCGGCCCGGCAGCCGCCTTCTCTTTCTTGACCTCTACGGCAGGCTTGCCTGATGCGGACGGTGTGCTCTCGTCTTCACTCTTGGACTTTTCAGGCGGTGCCTCCTCTTCGGACTTCGCCTTCTCTTCGTCCTGCCCAGCCGACTTTTCAACCGGCTTCTTCTTGAATAGTCCTGCCACCAACTTTTTATTGTTGATGCTGGCTCCTGCCTTTTTCAATGATGCCTGCTTGAAACCGCCAGTGGTGCTTGCCGCAGCTGCCGATTTGCCCGGTGCTGCGCTGGCAGCACCGGCAGCCGTAAGTGACAAGCAAGACAAGAGCGCCAATAGTATCCGTTGATTTCTCATGAACCACCTCGTTCGCCCACAACGCCAAAGATATCCTCGTAAGCACCTAGTATTTCAGACTGAGTCAACCCCCAACCCAGATACTTACCATCGAGCCAAATTTCAAAATGAAGATGCGGATGTTTCGCAACACCGGGAAGATTCTGCCCGGTACCGGAAACACCGACAAAAGCTATCGTGTCCCCGCGAGAGACATATGTTCCCACTTTGATTCCTTTACGAACTCCGTTCAAATGTGCGTATCGCGTCACCAAACCGTTGCCGTGATCGATCCACACCTGAC
>CAZSNX010000310.1:0-5605 GCA_964607945.1 uncultured Candidatus Obscuribacterales bacterium | reverse complement strand
GCGAAGGTCTTGCCCGCTAGCATATTCCAGCAGCATGTAATGACGCCCTGACTCGACGAAGTAATCCATCACCTTAACTATATTGGGATGCTTTAGCTTCATCAGCATGTGAGCTTCCCGCTCGAACAGCTCGAGCGCTTTCTGCTTCATTCCTTCCGTGCTGTCTTCCGGAACTACCGATTCCTTGAGAACGACCAATCGCTTATCATCCAACTGGCACAGATAGACTGCGGAGAACCCTCCTAGAGCTAGCGGTCTGATCACTCGCAAAGAACCGGAACGCAAGATCTGACCGCTTTCCAGCGGCATGAATACCGCCGAGCTAAAGCGTCTCTTGAGCTCATCTTCCCACATCTCCGTATAGCTTTGACCGGTAGCATCCGGCAGAACGCAGTGAATCAATTTGGCAAGATCCTGCAATTCAGGGTCTCTCTCGCAATGCACAGCCCAGATGTCCACAGCAAGCAAGATCTGCTCCAACTGCTCGGCGCTAATACGAGCCAAATCGATTCGGACGGGCTTTCCTGACTTTCGGTAAAACAACAAATGCTTCTTCCGCCACGAATCCGCATTCTTTCCCATGATTTGGACTCTAGAGATACTCTCCCAGGGGATATAGCGCTCAAATACCAGCAAATTGGAAAACGACGGCAACCGCAATCCAAATTGATCCAGTATCAGCGAGTCTTTGGATAGCTGCCGCACTGACACCAGTCCGACGGTCGGAATGACCACGCAAATTGAGAATATCGCGAAACAGGAAAGCAGATCGGCATGGGTTTTATTGTTCAGAGAATTGATGGCGCAAATTGCGGTCGGAAGCAAAGCTACAGGCATCGCCACGCCCCAGAATGGAAAGGTAAAGCGCAAAGCAGCCAACAATGCGGCTCGAGTATTGCTTTCATAGTGCGCTCTGACAATCAACTCTGCCATCAGCCGGTTGGCTCCATTTTTCTTGCTACCGGTTCTCGCTCTCTGGAAAGATCAATAAGCGTCCCTTCGCAAGCGTTGTCATCGGACTGGTCGAGTACGGTTTGCGCGGAGTAAGCGAGCTCTGCCATATCTGCTGGTACGGAATCCTCGCCGTCGAGTTCACCTAAAAAGGCAGCTCTAAGCTGATTAATCGATTGATATCGTTTCGCGCCCGACAAGGCAGTGCACCTGCGAACGATGCTGTCGAGTCGCGCTGACACAGCACGTCCTGACTTTCGCAAGTCAGCCACCGAAATCGGTTCAGGTTCCAGCCCGGTAAGCAAGAACGAAATGGTGGCACCCATAGTGTAGATATCACTCTGTGTGCTAGCCTGCCCGCGAATTTGCTCAGGTGGTAGGTAAGCATGCTTGCCTACCACTGTGCCGGTTGTGCCCGACTCCAGGTGGTGGGCGACGTTGAAGTCAATCAGCTTCAGCTTGCCCGACTTGCTCAAAATCAAATTGTCCGGAGTAAAGTCTCGATGCACTACCCCTTTGCCATGCAGATACTCCAGTATGTCGCACATCTGCAGCGCCATCGATTGCAACTGCTCCTCGGACAGCGGGCCATCCTCTTGTACAACGTGCTTAAGATTGCGCCCGTCAATGTGCTCCAGCACAAGATATCCGCGATGGTCCTCGACAAAGTGATCGATCAACTTTACGATTCTGTCGCAGTCGAATTGCACCAACATTTTTGCTTCCGACTGAAAGCGCTCTAACGCTTGCTGCCGTAATACCTGATTTCCGTAGACAGGTAAAATAGTCTCTTTCAAGACAACTTCTCGACCAGTCTCTTCGCCAGCTGAATTTCTCTCTCTGCAGAGATAAGCCAAACCCTGACCGCCGGTGCCGAGACGTTTCAATACTTCATAGCGCCCGTCTCCTAACACCTGCCCTGGTGCCAGCGGCTCGAGGCTCTTTCGCTCAGGCGGTGCGGTGAGCGACTGCAACCAAAGATCGGTGTAGCTTCGCTGTTGCTTCGGCATCATCGCCTCAGCCAATTCTGATTCAATCGAGCAGTCCGGAGCCATTCGCTCGAGTCCTCTGACCAGGCGGACTCTGTCTTCCGACGATACAGCCGCAAAATCCAGCAGCTCATCTTTACTACCGCTCTTGGAGTGGAGCCTTACCTTCCAGTTCTCCGGACCAGCAGTACCGGCTGGTCTGTACAAGCGCGCCGAAGTATAGTTAGCCCAATGCTTGTTGACTGAGAATATTTTCTGCCCGAACGCCTCCAGACTGAATTCAAAGCCTTCCGGAGTCAGTGTCAGCACATTTGGCTTGAGCAGCATTCTCAAGATGCAGTAGAACAGAAAAGGAACCACAAACATGAAAGCAAGCAATACAAACGGATTGTTCTTCACATAATCCATTGAGGCACTAACGATATGCCCGGCTTGTTCTCCAACTGCGCCTGAAGTCTTAAGACCAAGTTCCATCATGAACTTAAAGATCACTGACTTCTGCCTGTCGTACCAATTGCTCGTCATACAATAAAAGTTGTGCGTCGAAGCCAACCACATTGGGCTGACCAGAAGAATTGCCAGGATAGGACCCAATCTCGACCATTTGTAGAGTGTCGAGAGAAAGGATTCCTTCAAATCAAGCAGATAACGATGGCTGTTATACGGAATCACAATCCGTTTGGCATCATCATTGGGATTGGTACGTGCGAGTGTACGGCATTTCCCCAGCATCCTGACCATCGGATCGATCTTGCAGTCCGGTAGTCGACTTTCCACCAGCCTGAGTAATGTTTCGGAATCTTGCGCCTTCAAACGGCTGATCTTCAGTTTTATCGCCGTGCCAGAGACGAAATTCAGAACGAAATGAGATGGTAAGACCTGATTGGCGGCGTAAGAAAGTCCAACTGACGTAAGTTCCGAAAGCTCATAACTGCGCAACCCCCAGAAAACATGGCTGTCGGTGAACTTAATCTTCTGCTTCAGGACATCGTCAACGAAGTTCACGCCTCCCCAGATCAACACCAGGCTGTAACCGAATTCATCAAATGCCAAACCAAAGAATGCCGCAATAGTGCCCCAAATCGGCAAGAGGAGATATGCCCAGATTGGTAACAGTAGAAATGCTTTCCACCAGAGCGCAACCGATGAAACACGGTCTGCATAAGTTAGGACTTTGGTATCTGGCATTCTTGGTCGAAAGAACTCAGCGTCTTCTCAACCGTTATTCCCGCTAAAGCTGGAAGTTATTTAAGACTTCTACCCAACCATGCTTAATTCAGCAGGAACGGCCGAAAGTGTTACAAGGCATGCCACCTTTTCTTCCGGCAGATGGCATGCTTAGTCTTCTTTAGGAGACTAGAAAGTAGTGTTAACACTGCGTGCCAGGGCAATCACTGTCGTTTGCCCGAACCAACAAGCCTAGCTAGAAGGGCTATGGCAGAATCGCATTGACACTACCGATAGTATCACTCAACCAACCTCGGTAGAACAACCAATAGTCATCCCTGCCAAGAAATGTCTATGCCGATTTGTTAAAGAGCTAGCAATGATAATCTGGATTTAAAGGATAAATTACCTTTAGTGTTCAAAATTAACGATTGTCGCCGATCTACCTTGCGCTTGCCGGTACATCACGTAGAATTTCCTCTATGGCAAAAGTACTTGACAGCACAAGCATTCTGATCGCGCCCGAGATAACCGCTGGGGGAACGGATTTGAGCAAGGTTCAAATGGCCAGAATCAGCGCTGTTGGAACTGCTGTACCCAAGACAGTGATGTCCAACGACGAATTATCCAAGTTCGTCGACACCTCCGACGATTGGATAGTAGCAAGAACGGGAATTCGTCAAAGATATGTGGCGAAAGACGGCGAAACAGCTTCCGACCTGGGCTCCGCAGCAGCAAAGAAGGCACTGGACAAGGCCGGTGTTAGCGCTGCCGATGTAGACCTGATTATTGTCGCCACTATTACTCCCGATATGGTTCTTCCAGCCACAGCTTGCTTGGTACAGCACAAGATTGGCGCTTCAAAAGCCTGGGGCTTCGATTTAAACGCCGCATGCTCCGGATTTCTGTTCGCACTTCAGACCGGCGTTCAATACGTCAGCAACGGCGTTCATAAGAACGTTCTGGTGGTGGGTGCCGAGATCATGTCGACGATTATCGATTACACGGACAGGACGACTTGCATCATTTTTGGCGATGGCGCCGGTGCCGTACTGGTTCAACAGTCAAGCGCAATCGAGAGCGGCTGTTTTATCGACTTTCTTCACGAAGTTGACGGTTCGGGCGGAGAATTTCTCAATCTGCCCGGTGGGGGCAGCAAGCATCCCGCTTCGCATGAAACTGTCGATAAGCGTATGCACTACATCCGGCAGGATGGCAAGGCAGTTTTCAAGTTTGCGACACTCAAGATGTCCGAAATCTGCTTGCGCTTGCTGGCGCGCAATGGCTTGACCGGTAAAGACATCGATCTTTTCGTGCCTCATCAGGCAAATAAGCGAATTATTGACGCAGCTGCCGAAAGAATCGGCGCCCCGCCTGACAGAGTATTAATCAATGTCGATCAATTCGGCAACACCACTGCCGGGACTGTTCCGATTGCTTTGAATTCCGCCCTCGAGCAAGGTCGTCTCAAGAAGGGAGACCTGGTTCTCATGGCAACCATGGGTGCCGGATTCACAGCGGGCGCGGCTTTGATGCGCTGGGGCTATTAGCAGTATAGATCTTTCATCAGAACTGCCGGCAAGCGATATCTATTGATTGTTTTGTTGCTCCTGAGCCAGCCTTTGAAGATCTTCCAGGCTGCGTGCCTTCCATTCCTTGGTTTCGCGGCTTACCTTCTTGACCGACCCCGGCTTCTTGAAGTGCTCCATGAGCGACCCTTGCTTCTTCTCAGCGGGAGTGGCGTCCGCAGTTGAAGAAGACTCCGGTCGGGGTGAACCAGCTCGGCCGAGAGTTGCATAAAGAGTTTTGGGGCTGCCGGAATCAGCTTCTGAGCTGGCAGGGCTCTCTGAGCGCTGATGCTGTTGTTCGGGCTGAGCAGCCGGCGCGGAATAAGACTCCTGTGCCGGTGCGCTCGGGTAAGACGAGTATTGCTCGCTGGAGTATACCTGCTCTTCACGATAATGCTGCGACGACGACGAATAAGACTGATCTGTCGCTGGTGGTGGGCTGGCTCCGCTGTCCGGGTAATAGACCGCCAACGCTTCCGGTAAGGTTGTCGCTGCTTGCGGCGGCAACGCAGTCGAGTGATCGACATTGACCGGCGGAGGCGGAGCAGATCCGACAACCGGGCCGGCATCAGCGACTCCGGCCGAGGGCGGTCCTCCGGGCGCACCAGCACCTCCGGCTCCGGATGCTCCCGGCACCGCTCCGGCATCGGCAACGAATCCACCCGCCGCTGCCTGGGGAATGCTTGAAGGAGGCAATGAGTCGGTCGAGCCGCCGTAAGCTCCTGCGCCCGTAGAAGAGTAGGTCGCACTATCCGGCGGCAAGCTGGTGCTTGGAGCCGAGCCGGAGACTGCTGAAGCTGCACTGTCTGCCGAAGTGTAGCCGTAACCAGCAGACTGGGCATAGCCACCGGCGTCTACCGGGCCGCCACCGGCATATCCGGCGGCCGGCGGACCGTCTGACACGCGTTGCTGATGATGAAGTCCAGTCGC
>CAZSNX010000309.1:1569-5606 GCA_964607945.1 uncultured Candidatus Obscuribacterales bacterium | reverse complement strand
CCAGGACGGCGCCGACTTCGGCCGCGTTGAAGAATATAGCTGCTATTGCGAGCACTTCCATCTGATGGCCCTCGAAGTATGAGTGTGGATTCAGGTAGCGGTTAGCGTCTCGGCGGATGCCCGAGGTGTTCGCCGAAGCAGTAGAGTGCAAGCAAACCACCGGTCAAATGTCCCCACCACAGAACAATTGCGTCCCTCAATACGAACCCGGGCACGAGCGGATATCCGAGCAGCGCCAGAGCGAGTGCGAATGGTAGAACCATTAGCCCGACATAGAAGAAAAGTAGCCAGAGATCGACGTAAGCTTTGTAAACAGCCGTGCAGCCGAGTCCGGCGGTGAGCAGGAACAGTACCGCCAGTTTGCAAAGCACTAAGATTTCCATGGAGTCTCCTGGGTTGGGCAGGTCTGTTAAGCGCACTTCCAAGCGAAACCGAGCCACACGAAGTGGCCAGAGCGACTGAGTCGGCTAATTGGATGCGCTGTTGGAAGCGGCTTTTTTCCTGCAGACGAGTGATTCGTAAATGGAACGGAACTACTTACAATTGGCGGTTTTTCGTCAACGAATCAATAGAATTGAATGGAGCGGGTCTAATCTTACACTGGCGATACTGGCCTTCGTAATTTCCGAAATTGGGCGCGGAAATCAATTCCAGGGTGTTGTCTTCATACCTGCTCACTATGTACTTGGCTTACGGTAGTTTCGGCGCAGTTAGCTTCCAGAGCTCATTGAGATTCATTCTTCGGCGATCCTCCTTCTTACCGAACTGATCGTCAGTTACTATCCTTGCTGGTTCGATCAATTTGCCGTCCGGACCATTCTTTGCCGGGATGTAATCTCGAATAGTAATGGAATGGTTGCCCTCTGTGTCTTGAACCCTGACTGGCTTGTCTGATTCCGGGCCGGGACGCTCGTCCCGAGTGGCTATAATCAACGGGAAGCTGCCTTTCTGTTTGGCATTCTTGAGCATGCTCTCCAGACCATCTTTACTGTCAAACAGTCCTATTTTGCCCCGGCTGTGGTCTTGCTCGAAAAGCTGTTCTCGTACGTAGAGGGTCAAATCCTTGTGCGCAATCACAACCCCGTCATGTTTACCTGGATCCAGCGCGTCGAGAATTCTTTGCGACTGGTAGGCTTGCAGGAGTATCTGATTGGTGCCATCGCTCTCCTTGTTCCATTTCGTCAAGCAAAATTCTCTGTTCCCTATGGTCGCGTAGACCTTCAACCCGTTTCTCCTTTTCTTCAGGCTACCGTCTGCTTCGCGCTCTTCGGCTCCCTGCTCGAACCGTAGAGAGGATAGTATTGGGGAGTTCAACGGTTGCTCCAAGTAAAAGTTGTGCTCGCGGCATACGATTGGATCCTTGCCGAGAAAGTTCATCACGGTCAATTGAAAGAGCTGGCTTGCATAGGAGCGTTCGTTCTCCGCGCAGGGAACTTTTAGACATTGACTCGAGGCTGGTTGAAGTGAACGTTGGTCCAAGTCGATCTTTTGAGGGGGATTGCCGATCGCCGCTGTTCCCGTTAGAGCAACACTTGCCACCAACTCTGATACTACAGAAGGGCGCCGCACCGAAAGGCGGCATTCAACTGCAGACATCCTGCAGGCATCGCTGGCTTGTCCCTGATCTATGTCCTTAGTGTCGGCAAGCTGGTGCGCGAGCTGCCGCGCGATTGTCAATCTTCTCTCTGCCGGCAATCCGGTTGGAGTCTCAATCAGTTGGCGCAGGTGCTTGTAAGTATCTGCCAACTCCGACCGGACGTCTTTTAGAGCTACTCCCATTTCGCCGCATCTGGCCCTGTGCTCTAAATGCATCATGTCCTTGTAAAACTCAACTCTTTCGGCGTCATTGAGATTGGATTTTTCAATTGCTGCCACCAGCGCTCGACGGTGTTCTTTCAGGTCAGTCTTATCGTCAACCATTGGATCTACGTGCCTGATCGGGCTGACGTCAACAACCTTTCCCTGGTGCTTGACGACGCTCCAGGATTCAATCGGGTTGCCGTTTAGATGGCAGCTGACAATTGCGCAATCTGATTTGCCGGTTATTCTGGTGAGCGATGATTGCCAGATTTCAGGTTCTCGTCTCTCCAGCTTCTCCTGTTCTTTATCCAGTTGACCGCTATTTGTGTACATGCCAGTGGCATCGTAATGGTGCTTTGTAGTTACGGGGCTTTCTTTCTGTAGAAGCCGTAGCATAAGATCCGTACTGCAGTTCTGGCTGCCCTTTAGAACATCGAGCGCGTGATTGTAGTTTGCAGACACATGGGCACGAACCCAAGGGAGCTCGCTGCCAAGTTGCCCATCGCGGGCAGCTTGCTCAAGCTGTTGCATCGCCTGTGCAATCTGCAGTCTGTCCTGCGGATTAGAATACTTCTGTTCGACCAATTTGAAGAGATCTTTTCGAGTCTCGGAAAGTCCATGCGGATCCGGCTTGGGATCCGATGCACAAATCGGGCTTAGGCTAAGAATTTCATCTCTATCGGCTCTGGTAATCTGCCACCGCTCGACGATGGTGCCATTCCTTTCATGAATGATGCTCTCCTTGCCTGCATCTTTTGAGATGTTGGTTTTCCAGTTCGCTTGATCGCCTGCGGACGTAAATTCTGTTGTACTCGAACTAATCGTGCTTTCAGCAGAAAGGGCAACTCTCATTCCCTTTGACTTTTCCGGCTGCCCACGGTGAGCGAAAAGCAGGTCTGCCACATGCTGCGCCCAGAAATTCTCTGTCTCGTCGTCTTGATTGCATCGGTCCTGATCCGACCGAGACGGCGTAGATTCTGGTTTGTTCCTTTCAGAGTTTGAATCCATTGAATGATCTTTCGGCTACTTGATTGAGAGTTACATACAGATGATTGTAGTGATTTAGCTGCAGTCCAAGCCTGGCTGTTGCTAAGGGCACCATAAACGCGTAGCGTTACAAAAGCGTAAAGGGGTGCCGGGCATATCAACTAAGTTCTTACCCAATTTACTCAAGTCGCGTACTTTTCGGTTGGAGTTAGAAACTCCATTTTTAATGCCTGGGGCACAGAAACTTCAAACCTGGTCTCCGTGAGGTCCTTAACGTCGTTTTTGCAAATCGTAAGTACTTTTAGTGCGGACTCAATCGGAATTGCAGCTCGACTTTCGAGACTGCAAGCGTGCAAGAGTACGATCAAGGAATGCATTTAATGGACAGAGTAAGTTTTGAATCCTACCAGAAGGACAACGGAAATGATGGCTTAGACTACGGCTCCGAGCTATCATTCTTGAATCTCCTTGGTGCAGATACGTCGTCCAGGAGATTTCCGGTGATCACCTGCCAGCAGAGCCTCAAGTCGTTGGTGGAGGAGCGATCAACGGCGGACCAGGCTCTCAGTTTTGTCCAGACCGATTTCAGCAGCACCCAAACCGGTGCTGATGCCTCCAGTGGCAAAACCAACTCTGCCCAAAAGCCCGAATACTATACTGATCCCAATGATGTGGTGGAGATTCTCTATCAGAGGCTTTTCCTGCGAGGGGCCGACCCTGGCTCCAAATGGGCTGCCGACTTTCTAAAGGCAGGCGTTCCTTACAAAGATGTGGTCAAGGCTGCAATAGATAATCAATTGCAGGAGTTCAAAAAATCCATACCTGTGAATCAAGCTGATGTAGTACCGTTCTTGTACATGCGCTTGCTAAATAGGAAAGATCGACCATCTGAGGCTGAAATGGCAGGCTGGAAGAATCTCCTGGTCACTAAGGGACTGGATGCGGTGATCAACGGAATTATGGAAAGTGCGGAGTTCAAGCAAAACAGTCCGACTTTATTGCAAACCAACGACTTTCCCATTCTCGGTTTTGACATGGTGCCATCTAAGTTTACCCTGGAAAATTCCAGAGTTCGGATAGAGGACAACCTGGCAAAAATCGCCAGGAAACTACCGGCGGTGCCAAAAATTCTAGAAGATCTGGCAGGCGCAATCGAGTTTGCTGAAGTTAATGCGAGTGAGCACGCCATTGTAGTGAAAGCGCGCGGCCGTCATCAGCTCGAGCTGGAGGCTCCGGACGCTCCGGACGCT
>CAZSNX010000309.1:0-1559 GCA_964607945.1 uncultured Candidatus Obscuribacterales bacterium | reverse complement strand
GCTGGCAAAGTGGCAATCACAATGAAGGATCCTGTCTTTCAGATTAAGTTCGATGAAAAGAACCAGAGCAAGCTGGTAATCACAAATATCGTCGGGGCGGAGACCAGCCTGGGTAGGTTAACCGGCATGACTCTGGAATTAACTACGAGCAGCGAAGGAAAGCCCATTCTCAAAGCGCAGGTGACGCACGCGCAGGAGGCGAAGAATCAACTTCCATTATTGGATGTTCTGGAAACAGGCATAAGAGCGGCTGCGAACAACCGCACATTTGATGTCGTCCTCGACGCAAGGACCGCTCAGGTCACAAAGCAATTCCTGGCGTACGGACGAAAGTGGTCTGAGGTGAATGACCTCTTTCAAGTGCTTAAAGTCTTGGGCGATCAAGCTGAGTTGCCGCTAGTCCATGAGGCGCTGAAAGACGTAACCAGTGTCAGCAGAAGCGGGGACAACGGTGAGAAGCTGGAGCTAACTCAGCGCGGCGGCAAAACCGTCGAGATTGGCGGCGGCCTGGCTCTCAGCTTCAATGAAAAGATTCAGCTCAAGCTGTCGAAAGAAGTAACTGCTGCCGGATTAGCCGGCACTGCCGTCAAGTTGTCCGACATCGGCGGGATAAGTGCCAGGCTCCCGCTGCCAGAGCCGGTGTTGAAGCAGCTCGGCATGCCAGAACAGGCGCGCTTGTCAGCGGTCAGGCTGTCGGAGAGGCAGCCTGACGGAACGCGTCTGCTTACCCTGAAGACAGTCGAGCATGGCAGTATCAGCCTTGCAATCGGGGCCGACGGACGGCCGGTGCTGCGTAACGGCGAGCTGTCTGTCGACGTCACTGCCATTCTTCATGGCAAGGAGCTTCCGCTTACTGTGAAGTTCAATCCTTTGAAAGCAGCTGTTGCTGGACCGAAAGGTCCCGACTTCAGTGTGGCCTTCAAGGGCGATGACGATGGGCTTGGCGAGATTCTGCAAAAGGTGGTCGGTGGTAACCTGGGCCCGGCAGATCAGCTGGCGCGCGGGTTGAAGGAGATCAAGAAAGTAGGTGATCAGTTCACAATCATCAGGGAGCAGCCGACCTCTTCTGCCTACAACGGGCTCGTAGTGGACGCAGCTCAGCTGATCGAGTTTACGGCAGAGTTCAACAAAGGACTGATTTTGAAGGACATCAAAGGGATAAACTACAAAATGATGGTTGATCTGGGCTGGCTCAGCGATGCCTTTGATCTGGGGCGCGAAACTAAGCCGACAACTGTCAAGCTATTGAAAGTATCCGATCCGGATGCGCAGGGCAAACAGAGTGTAGTTGTAAAGGGAGATGGACCGTTTGCTGCTGTCAGAGTTGATATCAAGGACGGAAAGCTAGCCACCAATCCAAACGATGATAACAGAGGCACCATCTTTGCCCTCTAGACTCAGTACTACACGGACGAAGAGCGCACAGCGGGCAAGCCACCGGCATACATTGCGCTTGCTTTGAAAGTGGATAGCAACGGCAAGCTCAAAATGACTTCAGCGGAGAAAAGAAATACATTTGCCGAGACGGTTTACATGGTGGCAAATAAAGACAAGTTTCG
>CAZSNX010000308.1:0-5606 GCA_964607945.1 uncultured Candidatus Obscuribacterales bacterium | reverse complement strand
GGCTCTCGCGAACGCCAAGTGGCCGTTGGGCGTTGCCGCCGGCAGCGTTTACTTCAACCACCGATCCAGGAAACCATACGCCGCCTCACGCACTTCCGGCGGAAAGTCATGGGCGCAGTCCGGGTAATTGGCGGCCAGTTTCTCCGCGGCTTCGAGATACGATTCCGACTTGCCGGTCTCGTTGTACCAACCGGCGAGTTGCTGCCAGCCCCAGTAATAGTGCGGCTCCAGGGTGACCAGGGCCTGCATCTCGCGGCAGGCGACATCGAAGCGGCCGCGCAGCGGCATTGGGCCTTTCAGCCGATCGCGCCACCCGCGATCGCAGCGAACGCTCATCCAATCGACTTTCTGATCGAACGCAAGCTGCGCGAGAACAACTTGGTCGCGACGGAGCCGGCCGACATGCGGACGCTCGTGCGGCGGACAACGTTTGATCTCATCGGCCTGCCGCCGACGGAGAAGCAACTGGCGACGGCTCGCGAAGATTACCCGCGGCTCATTCAAGAGCTGCTCGCGTCGACTCGGTATGGCGAACGCTGGGGTCGGCATTGGCTCGACGTGGCGAGATATTCGGACGCGAAGGACGGCGTGTTAATGTACGGCGACGCGCGCATCCGGCCGTTCGCCTACACCTACCAATTCCGAATCTCCCTGAGTAAACCAATACAAGCCGCACATAAAGAGCAGAGTAAAGATGAAAGGAATCGTGCTCTGTGCTGCCCCGACAATTTTGGCCCACCAGGGAATGCTGGCTCTCGTTCTTGGTGCGCGTTGAGTAACAGCTTGACCGGTAGCGCTGTCTGGCTGGGAAACGGTTGCCCGCGCCCACTTTTGTACTTCATCTTCGAGCTGTTTTGATTTTGCTGATATCTTGGCTGAAACCAGATCCTGAATGTCTCGACCGGAAAGGACCGGCTCTTGCCTGCCCGAAGCGCTCATATCATTTGAAGCTCCGGTTCTGCTTATCTTGTGTCGTGCGTTAAATCCTGCTTCGAGCTCCTGCCAGAAATCGTCCATCGAAGCGGGACGATTTTCGATTTCTTTGCACATTGCATGTTCGAGGGCCCTTTCCAGCTCCTGGGGAAAGTCCAGGTCCGGCCTTACCCGTTTCATCGAGGGTGGCTTGTCCGAGACATGCAGTGACATTAGTCCGACCAGGTCTTTTGCCTGGAACGGAAGTCGGCCGGTCAAAATTTCGAAAATCAGCACGGCCGTCGAATAAATGTCCGAACGGGCGTCGACTTCTTCTCCCCTGAACTGTTCCGGACTCATATAAGCCGGGCTGCCGCAAACCATTCCGGTACGTGTAATGCGAACCAGCGTTTCGTCTCCACCTTGAATGATCTTCGCGATGCCGAAGTCCACTACCTTTACACTCAATCGGCTGTCGTTCTGGTCTTCAAGCACGATATTGTCAGGCTTGACGTCACGATGAACCACGCCATGCTTGTGCGCATCACCGAGCGCTTCGCAAATCTGTTTGATCAGCGGAATCGCTTCCTCTAGCGGAAGATACTCACGCTCTTCCAGGACTCGAGCCAGCGTCGTGCCCTTCAGCAGGTCCATCACTATGTAAGGCTGCCCGCCGGACATGACACCATAGTCGTAGAGAGTGATGATATGTGGATGATTGAGCCGGCTTGCAGCTTTGGCTTGTTGGTGAAAACGTTTGAGCGCATCAGTATCGTCAACCAGATGCGTATGCAGCACCTTCAATGCCACTTCCCGTCCGATAATCTCCTGGGTAGCCTTGTACACCGCTCCCATCGCGCCTCGGCCAATTACCGAGTCGATTTTGTACCGGTCTTGCAGGGTAGTTCCGATTAACGGATCATCACCAAGTGCAACTAATTGAACGTTATCTTTGGGGCAGACGTCCATTTCGTCGCTGAACTCTAAGTGGCAGGACAAGCAAAGTTTCATCGTCTAATGATTTTGTTTCGATTTGGGCACTTCAACCGTCCTTACATTACATTAGACTTACCCCGCGCCAGACCGGGACAAACTAATATAAGCGGCGCGGGTCGGCGTTCAGGCTGACTCAAGTTGTCTGTACGGCCGTCCTACAAAAAAACTTAGCGAGCCAGGAACCTATGACCAACGGCACTGAAAAGAAATCCGGAAAGCTCTCATTGCTCCTTATCTTTTTCACGGTCTTCATCGACTTGATTGGGTTTGGAATAATCATTCCACTTTTGCCGACATTCGCTGAAAAGTTTGGTGCTGGCGGCCTTGAAGTGGGACTCCTGATGATGTCCTACTCCCTCATGCAATTCATATTTACGCCGTTCTGGGGCAGGCTTTCCGACAAAGTCGGACGGCGGCCGATCTTGCTTGTCAGTCTGGCGGCCTCCGGCATCGGCTACCTCATTTGGGGTTGCGCGGGCAGCCTCGCCATGCTTTTCGTTTCCCGGATTGTCGCCGGCATCGGCAATGCCAATCTGGCTGTCGCCCAGGCTTATATCGCCGATGTGACTACAGTTGAAAATCGCGCAAAAGGAATGGGCGTAGTCGGAGCCGCCTTCGGACTCGGCTTTGTGCTTGGCCCGGCGATCGGCGGGGCGTGTGCCGCTCATCATTTCTCTCTGGCTGGTTATGTAGCGGCTGGATTTAGTTTTGTCGACTTGTTGCTTACGATGTTTTTCCTGCCCGAACCGGAGCGCCGGACGCAGGCCGGTCATGAAAGGTTTGTACCCGAGCCCAATTTTTACTGGCAGACGCTGGCCGATCCCAAACTACGCGCTCCGCTGTCGATCTTCTTTATCTCGACTTTCGCTTTTGCCTTGATGGAAACGACGCTCGTTTTGTTAACTGAGCACCAGTTTCATTTTGATGCTGCCGCCAACGGATGGATGTTTGCCTTTATCGGATTTGTGATGGTCTTTATGCAGGGTGGCATGATTGGGCGCCTGTCGAAGCGTTTCGGTGAAAAGAAGCTGATTGGAATTGGCTCATTATTGGTGGCGCTGGGCTTGTTTCTGACGCCGCTGACCAATTCGGTGCCGGTGCTCTATTCTGCCCTGGCCTTGCTTGCTATTGGCTCGGGTATGACATCTCCTTCCAATCAAAGCATTCTCTCCAAGCTGGCAGCAGGCGATAAGGTGGGCGGCATCATGGGAGTCGGACAGTCGCTCTCGACGCTTGGCAGAATACTTGGACCGCTGGTTGGCGGAGCCGCATTTCAATTTCTCGGCATGGGCAGTCCCTATATTGTGGGTGCCGCCACCATGCTCGTAGCCTTTGCTGTTTCGCTTTTACTGCCCAATTCGCAGGCGCTGGATAGTTCTTTGTCTGAGCAGTCGAAACAGCCGGAACCAAGCGCAAATAGCGTCTAGATATTGCCAGGAACAACTTGCCAACCGGGCGCGTCTATCGAGATTAATGGCGTTGTGCTGTGACGCCTTCGCCAGAAACAGAGCAGCGGCAGTTGAGATTAGTCAACTGCAAACAGGGGTATATGTTAACTCGGAAGGTTGGTGCTAAGACGGTTAGGGGCAGCGCTAGTTGGGAATTTTGCGGGCAGGGATTGCAAAATATTAAAAGTGTGCTATATTAATCCAGCTTCGCAGCCCATGAAGGGGCAGTGCCGGGCAAACCTTACCAAGTCTAATGCGTCACCGTCCGCCCGATGGCACATCGGGTCTCGGATTACGTTGGATGAACTAGAAGGAAATCAGGAATTGACTATGGGAACGACACAACAGGACGTACAGAAACGGTATCAGCAGGAGCTTAGCCGGTATCAGAAACAGATTGAAAAAACCAAAAAGGTGCTCGAGCAAAAGAAGGCCGCGTAGGAGGCTCACAATCAAGCGTTTGTCGCAGTCGAGTCCTTGCCTTGCAGGCAATCAATCAATTGAATAGATAGACAGTCTAGGAACCGTGCTGAACGCCGGTTCCTTCGATTTTGCAATGAATTAGCGCTTACTCAGTCGCACCAGTTTTTCTTCTGTTAGGCTATTTCCATGAGCATAGATGACAGCCGATTCGAAAACAGCTGGATGCGAGAGTCCAATCAACTTCTGCGCTTCGGGAGGCATCCGGAATTGGAAACGCAGCTGGCCAAGTACGATCTCGAGTCGACGCTTGCTCATGTGAAAATGCTGGGACAAACCGAGATTATCGACAGTGAGACCGCCAAAGCGGTGCTCGATGGCTTGGCTCAGATCAAGCAAGAGTTGTCGGAGGGAAAGACTTATTTGAAGTCAGAGCATCTGGACATTCATTGCGGACTGGAAGAACGTCTTTCAGAGTTGATCGGGCAACAAGCGCTGAGTTTACGAATCGCCAAGTCCAGTAACGATCAGATCGCTACCGATGTGCGGCTTTGGCTGCGGGATGCCGTCCTGGATGTCTTTGCCGAGTTGTTGGAATTGCGCTTAGAACTGGTAAAATTGGCCGAGCGTGATCTTGAGATCGTTATGCCTGGTTATACGCATATGCAGCCGGCCATGCCGATCTTGCTTGCGCACTGGTGGCTTGCCAATGAGGCGCGATTCCGCCGCGACTTCAGTCGGTTGATAGATTTTTACCGGCGCTTCAACGTCCTGCCGCTGGGTGCCGGCGCTCTGGCCGGAACCAGTGAACCGATCGACCGGATGTTAGTGGCTGAGTATCTCAGTTTTGACGATGTGATCGAAAATAGTCTTTATGCGGTTTCCGACCGAGATTACATGGTCGAATTCGGATCTTTTGCTTCGCTTGTCGGCTTGCATATTTCGCAGATCGGTGCCGATCTGCTCCTGTGGGCGACGCAGGAATTTCGTTTCGTGCGTCTGCGTAAAGCGTTCGTCTTTCGCAGCCAAAACATGCCGCAAAAGAGAAATCCAGTCGTGCTCGAGATTTTGCGCAGCAGACCATCGGTGATCTTTGGACGGTTGGTTGAACTTGTCGCTGCTCTCAAGGCTGTTCCCATGGGCTATTGTCAGGATCTTCAAGATAGCCTGCCGGGATTGATGGACGTCGTCGATACTTTGAAATTTTCACTGGAGCTCACTCGGGCGGTTCTACCTGCGGTTGACGTCAATGCCGAACGGATGAAAGAGGTCGCCGCCTCCGATTTGACCAATGCGGCTTCTGCCGTTGACTACCTGGTCAATGGCGGAATGCCTCAAGACAAAGCCTCCAAGATTGTCGAGCAGCTCGTGCACTACTGCAAACAGAGACACAAGTCTTTAGCCGATCTGGAGCTCAATGAGTGGCAGCAGTTTTGTCCGGCCTTTGACACAGATATCTACCAGCATGTCACGATGGAAGAATCGGTCGGTGCGCGCTCGTCCTTTGGTGGCACATCGCTGGAGCAAGTCATGCTTGGCTTGGTGCGAGCTAAGGAGCTGCTGGAATTGGATCAGGCCAATCTGCCTAAGCTGGCAAAAGAAAGAATGAGGTTTCGCCAGCTTCAGAATATATAAGTAATACCAAAAATCTACGAGCTGACAGCGCGGATGTGAGAGTATTACGGAGCGGAGTAAGCTTTCTAAGCTCGGGCTGACGGAGCAGCTTACTCTTTTACTGAAGATGGTTTAAGACAAATCTCACCGAGGGAACAAGGGCGATATGAAGGCGATAGTTCTGGCTGCGGGAGTCGGCTCGAGGCTCGATCCGCT